>DMJN01000257.1 GCA_003451715.1 Gammaproteobacteria bacterium
ACAGGACAGCCTGATAAAGGAAGCCGTGTCCAGAGAATTACTCAGGGGCGGACAGGTCTTCTTCCTGCACAATGAAGTGAAGACCATCGAGCGTGCTGCGGAGCATCTGCAGGAGATCGTTCCCCAGGCACGCATCTGCATCGCCCACGGACAGATGGCGGAACGTAACCTGGAAAAAGTCATGGGTGATTTTTACCACAAGCGTTACAACATTCTGGTCTGTACTACCATCATCGAAACCGGCATCGATATACCCAGCGCCAACACCATACTTATTCACAGGGCCGACAAATTCGGTCTTGCCCAATTGCACCAGTTAAGAGGCCGGGTGGGTCGTTCCCATCATCAGGCCTATGCGTATCTACTGCTTCCGGAACACAGCCGGCTGAGTTCTGATGCGCAGAAACGCATCGAGGCAATCCAGGCGGCTACCACCCTGGGTGCGGGCTTCACCCTGGCCAGTCACGACCTGGAAATCAGGGGCGCCGGCGAATTGTTGGGGGATGAGCAGAGTGGCCATATGCAGAAGATCGGATTTACACTCTATACAGAAATGCTGGAAGAGGCAGTCGCGGCGATCAAGGCCGGCAAGGCTCCATGCTGGGAGCTCGATCTGAGCAAATCGATCGAGGTCAATCTGCGAATTCCGGCGCTCATTCCCGAGGACTACCTGCCAGACGTACGCACCCGTCTGATCATGTACAAGCGCATTTCATCGTCCCTGGACGAGGACGAGTTGCAGGACCTTCAAGTGGAAATGATCGACCGTTTCGGTCTGTTACCGGAATCTCTTAAGCTGCTGTTCAGGCTTACCCGCCTGAAACTGAAGGCAGAGACCCTGGGAATTCGTAAAATCGACGCCAATGTGAGCGGTGGTCGTATCGAATTCATCCGCCAGACCCAGGTCGATCCCCTCTCCCTAGTGCAGCTCATCCAGGACGAACCCCTGCACTATAAACTATCCGGGGCCAATCAATTACAATTCAAACACAGCAGCGAAAATGCCAGCGACAAACTGGACTTCATCGGTGAGTTGCTGGATAAGTTCAAACTCCTCAATCAGCAGGCGGCTTAGGCTCGAATGTCTATGCAGGTATTTCGAACAACCCAATCCATAGCGGCTATCACTACTCGCTTGTCTACACTGTGCTCGTGTAAACCGGGGCTGAGCCTCGCTGTATTTGCCTCCCTGCTGCTGATAAGTGATGAAGCCGCCGCTCAGGACAGGTGGTTCCAGATAGAGGTGTCCGTATTCAGTAACGAATCCCCCGACGACAGAGCACAGGAACGCTGGCAGGCCGAGCGTCTGGATTTGGCTTATCCGGAAAACATGCGCAGGCTAGACCTGCTGTGGGATCTACTGCTAACCGAATCCCTGAGACAGGCCGAATCGCCTGGGATAGAAATCGCCACTGAGCAAGTATTGTCGGCGACGGAACTGGCTGAGGCGCAGCGCAGCGCGGCAATCCTGGCAACCGGACCACGGGCGGCACAAACGGCCGGGGAATTCCGATTCTTCGACCTGGCTCGGGACGATTATGTGCAACTGCCCCCTTCCGACAGCGACTTCCAGCAAACCAATCGAGTGCTGCAAAGGTCGGCGGGCCACCGGCTGTTATTTCATGGTTTGTGGCGGCAGGTGGTAACGGGTGCTACCCAGGCTGAACCGGTGTATGTACAGGGGGGACTGGCTTACGGAGAGCACCACGAACTGGAAGGCAGCCTGACTATACGATTCAACGAAAACCAGGACCGGGTGGTAGTGGATGCCGATCTGTGGCTGAATGAATTCAGCATCGTGGAAGATCCTGACAACGATTGGGATTTACCCGCCATCCCGGCGGTCATAGCGGACCCGCAAGGCAACGACGCTACCGGGGGTCCAGCGCTTATCTACCATCCTATCAAGACCTACCATATGCAACAGGGTCGGGAGATGCGCAGCACCGAATTTCATTACCTGGATCACCCGGCCCTGGGAATCGTAATACTGGTGGTTCCCTATGAACTGCCTGACTTGCCACAGCCGGAATCCGACTTCGAACTGGATCGCTAGTTATTGCCGTTGCCAGCCTGGTTCTGCACCAACGACTGCAATACGCTGACCACGAACTCCATGCCGTCTTCCACCACGGCGGTGATGTCCTCCATGCGAATTTCACCTTCGAACAATCCGGCCGCCCGGTTCACCGACAGAGCCAGCATGGCGTAATCCATGCCGAGTTCACGGGCTAGAGCCGCCTCCGGCATGGCCGTCATTCCCAGCAGATCGCATCCATCCCGCTTCAGCTTACTCACTTCCGCAGCAGTTTCGAGTCTCGGACCCTGCGTGCAGCCATACACTCCGCCATCCGTTATCAGGCGTGGCTCGCTGGACGCCTTGTTAGCCGCATTGACGCTCTCCAGCAAGGCCTGGCGTAGCGTTTCCGTAAAGGGATAAGTGAAGTCGATGTGAGTAACCGACTCGAGATCCTCCTCAAAAAAGGTATTAGAACGACCATAGGTGTAATCGATGATCTGATCGGGAATGGCGAAGCAACCGGGCGCGAGACTCTCGTGGATTCCGCCGACCGCATTCACCGCGACGATCTGTGTTACACCCAGCTGGTGCAATGCCCACAGATTGGCACGGTAGTTGACCTTGTGGGGAGGTATG
>DMJN01000313.1 GCA_003451715.1 Gammaproteobacteria bacterium
CCTGCCAGCGGGCGGATAGCGATCGCCCTTAAGGCCAGCGGTAACTAGAACCGGATCTTGTATATCTTGATCGTTCCCCTGCCAAGACTAGGGGGGCTCCGGAAGCATCAGGTGGCTCGGCATACACTATAACCCTAGCCGGTTGAGGGTGTGAGATGCTTTCTTTACGATGTAATTAGTAGCTTTTGATGTCAAGACCCAGTTAGCGGAAACTAGAGCTACCTCATGGACAGTATTTCCTTGACAAACATCGGTTGACTAAACTTGGGCTCGAATGGTCCCCCACTTTGAATAATCTCAGTGAAACGATCGACCTTCTCTTGATAATATTCCGCTGGACCATCTGGCTCTTTTCTGACAAGGTACTCCATCAAGGCATTGAATAGTGCCACAATCCTATCATCCACAATGAAGCAATTGTCACATAACCTATAGTCCTTCACATCTCCCTTTCTGTGCGCCTCACGCAATTTCTCTAATACATGTCCATTCCAAACATCCCGAATTGACTGATTCTTAATGTCACCCACAATAAGTTCACCATGGTAATCTCGGCAGCAACTTGAAACGGCGCCATCATGATGAACCCAGAGGGACCGGAATGGCAGCTGGCATGGTCTATTTGGAAATGTAGCTTCAGGAAACAGGTTTACCCGGTGAAAATACGAAGTATCCGGAGACAGACTATTCATAAAACCAAAACTCATCCAACGCGGATCGATAAATTGACGAAATAATTGAATAAATTGACCAACCTCATGAACGTTGTCATTAGACAAGACCATGTTGGATGAAATAGAGTATCCACGTGGCAACAATTCTTCCTTAGCCAGTTGGATATTGTGAAGCAGGTCATCCCACTTTCCACCAGCGCGTATAAGTTCGTAAGTTTCTTTCGTAGCACCATCGATACTAAATCGAATATGGGAAGAGATGTCTCTATATTCAAGCAATGTATCCAGATGACGTTCCAATAGTAAACCATTGGTACTCAAGACTAAGATCATACCAACTTCTCGGAACACAGCTAATATCTGAGGTAACCTGGGATTCGCCAACGGATCGCCGATTGTGTGAACATCGACAGCTTCGACGCCCTCTGCTTTTAATTCTTGTAATACTTGTATTAACAGATCATCCTTGATGACGCCCTTTTGACGCTTTGCCATGAGGGTATTGCACATCAAGCAATTAATGTTGCATGTATTGTTGATCTCAACGGTAGGGGGGCGCCGCAATTCATTCTGAGATGGCAGGTACGGCTTATAATCGGACGCGTCAAGTTCAGCTAGTCGCTCCCAAAATATTGCAGCATGTTTCTTCATCTCCATCTTCGCTAACAAAACCCGAGGGATAAGGGATAGAAACTTAGAGATAGGAATTTGCTTTTAGCAGATGGGGGCCTCGGGCCAGCAGCGGGCCCAGAACCTGGCCGTTAGTCTGTTTCAGATAAACCCCGTTATCTCTAATAACTATTTCACCTTCTCCTTTTTCTAGAGGGAAGCCACATCGCATAGCGTCACCTATTTTGTAGTTCTTTTGCAAGCACCCATACCACCCAGCAACCACAGGATACCCTGCCTAGCATGAAAAAGGCTCAGGCGATATCACCGACGAGGTGGTAGCTAAGGGATTTGGCTGCACTTGCGCCACTCTTGCTCATTGGGGGCTATCGCCTTGGAAAGATCGTCGAGGAACCTACCGGGAAGTTCCCGTGGCTCGACGGTTTCTCGAAGTTCAGCCGTTCGTTGCAGGGCAGCGCATAGAAGCGCCGCCAGGCTGCCTTCGAAAGATTCCTCGATTAGGCCGCGGATCTGCTTCCTCGTAGCGACAGGATTCCAGAGGAGATCGAGGACCATGTTGTAGCACTGTGCGCGTTCGACTTGTTCCGCGGGCATCGTAGAACTCGCGTGAATGCGACCGTCCCTCGGATCGACATCGAATCCGAATTGCTCGACTTGGTTGAAGAGAGCCGTGGAAGGGAAAATGCGGAGAGTGCTCGACACGATGGCCAGGCTACCGAGAGATCCACAGAAGTCGACCGAAGTGAGCCAGTCCAACAGCGATTCTCCAGGTAGACCAATGATCAGATTGACCTTCGTTTCGATACCGAACTCTTCGGCAAGGCGGACATTTTGTCGAAAGCGGTCCTCGCGAAAGAATCCCCTCTTGATTCTCGAGAGAGTCTGGACATTCGAGGACTGAAGCCCGATCTCGATTGATCGGAATCCGGCCAGTGCCATCGCTTCGATCAGTTGTGCATCGAGGCGCTCGATGTTGATCTCGGCATGGAAGGTCCAGTCGTCTCCAAGCGTTTGAAGCTCGGCCAAGATTTCGAGAGCCCGCTGCCGGTTGAGGACGAAAGTTCCATCGAGGAGCTCGACCTGCATTTTCTTGGCGTCGACGTGTTCCCGGATGTAAGCGATGTCCTGGAAGATGTGCTCGAGAGAGTGGGCACGGTAATTTCCTGCCATGTTGCAGTAGGTACACTGAAACGCACATCCGTCGGAGGTGAGGAGTTGGAGTCGACCGCTGTCGATGGAGGCTTCGAGGAACTCAGGACTGGTCGTGATCGGAGAGGATATTTCCTCCTCGGCAATCGAATGACTGTAGATCGGCCCGAATTCATTGGCGGAGCTGCGCCGATCCGGCTTGCCTTCGATGTTGACGAGAACCTCTAGGAGGGCTTGCTCTGCACGACCTGAAATGGCCAGATCGATGACCCCGTTCTCGATGGCTCGCATCAGAGCTGGGTTCTGGGGAGTCACTTGTGGGCCTCCGGCCAAGATGACGAGCTCGGGATTAGACGTTCGTAACCGATGGGCGAGGTCGAGTAGTTGGGGTTCACTCCAGATGCACAACTGAATGCCAAAGACATCATGGTCGACCATGACATCGAATGGGCTGGCCTCCCCCTCATCAAGTATCGGTCGGATATCGACCTGCCCCCTGAACTCGGTGGAACAATCGAGGTGGGCTTTCAGACACCAGAGCCCGTAGCTTGGAGCCTTGAAGTTTGAGTCGTCTATGGAAGTGAGCAGGATATTCATGACGAGGCCCTTTCCCGGAAGGCGTGGGAAGATCCGAGCCGCTGGAGGTAAGTGGCCACGTAGAATTTGGATGGGAAGGTGCGTTGCCAATGCTCCTCGAGTGATGCATCGACTGTCTCGACAAACGATCTGAATCCTGAATCACGCTGGCCGTTCATGAGTTGCGTGGTCTATTCGATTTCGATCGAGAAGAACCAGCCGGAATCGCCATCAGAGCAGCGGTGGTATTCAACTCGATCCAAGGAAAAAAGAGTCTCGGTTCGCGAAACCGGGCCAAGTACTGGATCCGGATACTCTTCACCACGAGATGTGGTCTCAGATCTTCCACCAGGGGACTCCACTGCGTCGGGGTGATTTCGAACTCGGATTTAATGACGATATGATTGCCCAGGTCGAGAAGCGGTCGTTTGAGCAGAAAGCTGGGCGTATTACCGCGTTGCCGGATACAGAGTGAGTTACCGGAGTGGTAGAGATCTTCTCGGTCGTTATCCAGTTAGATGGGAACCTATTCGAATCGATGGGTCTCGTGATGGTCTGGCGATCTGGGCAACAATGCGGGCAAGCGGTCGAGCAGGCCGGGAGCTTTAAAGCTGTATTAGCATACCAATTCACACGGGGATGAAAGTACTTGGTATAAAACTGTATCTGATGTTGTAGGCGGGATCGGCAAAACCGCTCAGCTTCCCTGGCATACAAGCCACCGGTGTGATAAGCAACGGCCAACATAGAAGAATCTCTGCGAGGTTAGTTTGGCTTGAGTCGGGGCATCGCCCCTACTGACACGATCTGTTGGACTACTGCTTGCTGTGCCTGCATCGCTTGAAATAGCTGTTGATTTACTTGGGAAATCGCGAGTATTAGGAAGAATAAATACCCTTTTTGACCCGGTCAATCAGTAGTTTGCCGCCAGCTATACACCCCATCGCCATCCGCTCACCCTGAGGGTGCCCTGAAATTCCACGCCAGTGCTCAGTACCCAGCCACTTTTTCCTGCTATACACTGCCCTGCTGGGCGCCTGGCAAACCGGCGGCGCCCGGCTTGAAGGTCTGCTGCTAGATCCAGTTTATCCCGGCAAATCCATGGCGGCCTGCATCCAGCGCGCCCGTGATTACAACCCGAACCAATCCATTTTGTTCATGCATACCGGGGGGCGCCGGGGGTTCTTGTCCATGGCACAAGCTTATCTGATGACCTTCTTGAAAGATATCGTAGGAAAACTAGCGTTGTTTGCTAATTTGGTATATAACTTGGCGATAGTTATTGGAATCAGGAGCAAAGACAGATGACAAAAGACAAAAAAATACATGATAAGGATCTCGAGAATGTGTCTGGTGGCCGGGGAAAAACAGTTGGACGCAAGACAGCCGAAATCGGTCCCGATTTTGGTGTCGAAGATGTACTGGGCGCGGATGAAAAAACCTGTTCTTGTAGTTGTGGCTGCACAAGCAGCGGCACCTGGACATCAAACAAAAAGACCTGGACCAACGACAAGAAAAAAAGCGCCAAAGACGGTAAATAGGGTAAAAGGATATTGAGAATACACGCCTGCTACACCAAACACACTAACTCCTTTATCTGTTGAGTGACTGGGGCTGATGTTAAACCCCAGTCACTGTCACCATGATGACCCGGAAGTCGATGTGCCAAACCATCGACAGTGAGTGCTCTACCCCATAAGTTTTTCCACACCGGGAAGCACTCTTATCTGTACCTACCGTTTAACAACCGCTTCTACCAGCTCGATGATTGTTGTATCGAGACACTTAGCGCCTGGCTTCATGGCGATACCGCTACACACACTACTGTACCTAGCGACAGCCTCGGTACCTTTCTGGCCGGCCATCCGGAAATACGCGAGGCTTTTACTAACTATCAAGAGTTTGATTTCCATAACCCGATTACAACTACCGGATATCGCCAAGCCATCACTGATCACCTGACAACCTGCGTTCTTTGTGTCACCGAACAGTGCAACCTTAGATGCAGCTACTGCTGTTACTCCGAACATTACCCCCAGTCGCCCAACTTCAGCAATAACACTATGCGCAATGAAGTAGCGCGACAAGCTGTTGATTTCCTGTTTACACATTCACGGAAGACTTCTTCTGAACTGACACTCGGCTTCTACGGTGGAGAGCCGATGATCAACTATCCGTTGATCCGAAACACTGTCGCATACGCCAAAGAAATTTTTGGTGATCAGATTTTATTCACTATGACTACCAATGCGACGTTGCTGAATCAGGAAAAAATTGATTTTCTGATAGAAAACAATTTTGGCCTAACTGTCTCGCTGGATGGAGATCAACAAAGTACAGACCGTTACCGAAAGTACTGGAAAGAACCAGGCAGCGTCTTTGAGTCGGTACTGACATCGGTAAGAATGATTCGAGAGGCTGATCCAGATTATTTCCAGAACAGGGTCATTTTTAATTCGGTGCTTTCCGGGCCACTCGACTTAGACAGCCTGGAGGAGACCTTTATTGAGCACCTCGGTACACAGGCTGTCAACGTAGGCCTTTCCACCATCAGTGCAGAACATACAGATTTCTTTGAGCATCACCCGCGGGCGAACCAATACGACGATGCGCTGAACCAGGCTGAAGATGCTTACTATAAAAAACTGGCAGAAGGTATAGGGAGTGACAAGCGCCAGTCCATAGCTTTTTATCACTTTCTGAGGGGTGCGACTATCCGAATCAGTAAACGACCAGATAAACCGCTGAATGAAACAATCCCCTTTCCCACTGGACAGTGTATTCCGATGGTTTTTCAGACCTACATCCGACCTAATGGTGATACCTATATCTGTGAGAAATTCGAAGGTAATAGCGTAGGCAACGTTTTTGACGGGATTGATATCGATGTCGTCGAGGCCCTTTTCCAGCCCTATTATCAGGATACAACTAAGACCTGCAAACAATGCTGGGTACAACGGCTGTGCAGTAACTGCATTGTAGAGTGCATCAGCAATGGCGCTTTCAATCCCGAAATGAAGCGTTCTGCCTGTGAGAGCGAGCGGGCTAGTTATGAGCACTCAATTACCCGATACCTTGATACCTTAGAGAAGAACCCCTCGGCATTGGATATTCTCGACAACTGGAGTTATGAATAATAGGCTTGTTTTCTGATGAGCTTTATGCCTCGTTCACGGCAGAACTTCTCAACTATTCGGTATACCCTGCATTCCTCACCCCAGCGAATCGTTGAGTGAGTGTCGTGCTCTGAATCCAGTCGGGAATCAAAATAACCTGCTCCCTGCATATCGGCTCCGTATATCAGGATTTCCCTGGCCCCTTCATGCAATGCTTTCGCAATTGCTGCCACCAGGGTAAAGGTATGCCAGAGCATCTCTGGATCCATACCACCTGGCCTACAAAGATCAGAATTTTTGGGGAAAAAAGACTTCTCAAAACCATCCAGTGTCTGGATGACATCTGGCCGATAACGCTGGGTTTCAGTTATCAATTTTTCCGGGCACCACAAGACAACACCGGACATAAGTTCATCAACGTTATCTGCGAGCAACAGCACCGCTGGAACAACATGGTAATCCATCACAGCCCAATAACCGCATGAAACCCCCAGCATCGCGCCGTTAACCGCAATTGACCGGCTTGTGGGCTGAAAAAAACCAGGATCTATTTCATTGACCCAATGCTTCAGTGACGGGCCTGGGCAAAAAATTTTCCAGGTGCTCATGTTGCGGTAGTATAACTACGATGGATCATGTCTCTTCGGACTGAAACTGAGCCCCATACCCTCTCTCAACACAAGCTGCCGTTGTTACCCGTAGATTGAAACGCTATGGGGAAAACCGCCTACTACTATTTCAATTGAAAGACTGCCTTAGCTGACACACCTACTTTTCTTGCACCGGCCGTGGTCCGGCTGGCTTAATCTGAATAGGGAAACTAGAATTTTCCGTTTATTCAGAACCGGCGTACGGTGGGCAACCGTAGTTACCGACCATATAACAATCACACAGAACGATCGCTAGTAACTAGAACCGGTCCAGAGAAT
>DMJN01000120.1 GCA_003451715.1 Gammaproteobacteria bacterium
TCACCAGACCATCGTTGATGGAAAACTCGGAGTGTAGTCGCAGATGGGCGAAGTGTTGACAGGGCGAATTTTCAGGCATGCAAATCGTTTATTTTCGGTTAGGCAACAAGGGTTTGTCGGTCGGCTTCTCAGACACACAATTTAACCGATTACGGCTCTGGCATAAAGCCGCGAAGTGCTCTGTTTAATTCGCCTCTGCTGAACCGTCGCTAACTTAGCAATTCGGCAACTGGCCGGAAAGATCGACGATGGATTTCACAGGGCCCCAGTTTTCTAAGCGCCTCTATATGCCCCCTGGTGGGGTAGCCTTTGTGCCGTGCGAACCCATAACCGGGATAGACTCGATCCAGCTCAATCATTTCTCTGTCCCGGGTAATTTTGGCGATGACAGACGCGGCCGCGATGGCCGGAACCCGGGCGTCGCCTTTGACGATGGCCTGTGACGGGTAGGACCACTTGGGGCAGTGGTTGCCGTCGACATAGACGAACTCCGGTTGCAGTTCCAATGCAGCGACTGCCCGGTGCATTGCCAGCAGGCTGGCCTGCAGAATATTCAGCCGATCGATCTCTGCCACACTGGCACGCGCCACAGCCCAGGCACTCGCCCTGTCGATTATGCGTGCATAACAGTCATGGCGCCGTTTCTCAGTGAGCTTTTTTGAATCATCGAGCCCCTCGATTGGCTTGAGTGGATCTAGTATTACCGCAGCTGCCACCACGTCACCCGCCAGCGGTCCCCTGCCCACCTCATCGGTACCGGCACTGATGCTGATCATCTCTTGCGTTGCCTGGAATTCGAATTGAACCTGCATGTAGCGGGAACCCTTTGGTACTTACTCTGAATCCAGCAATTTTACTATCGCAGCAGCGGCGCTGGCGGAGGCATTCATTCGCAAACCACGATGAATCTCATCAAATTCCTGCATCATGGCGACGTGATGCTCACTGTCTTCCGCCTGCCCCTGCAGCTGCCTGGTAATCTCACGGTTGAGGGATTCGACGGTGAGAGCATGTTGCATGAGTTCGGGCACCAGTTGCTTGCCGGCCAACAGGTTAGGTAGTGCGACAAAGGGAATTTTCACCAGGCGAGATGCAATAGCCCAGGTGATCGCCGCCAGCTTGTAACAGACTATCATCGGCCGGCGCAATAACATCGCCTCCAGGGTCGCGGTGCCCGATGCCATCACCACCAGATCGGCGGCACTCATGGCTTCCTGGGAATCATCCGTCAGTTGAAATTGATCCACGCCGAGGATTCCTGAGCCGTGTAGCAGCTCATCGATCTGACGCTTCGTCTCGACACCTGCGGCGGGTATTATGAATTTCAGCGCCGGATTCCCTTGCAGGCTTTCTATGGCTGCCTCCAGGAAAACCGGCCCCAGCCGCTTGATTTCTCCCGCGCGGCTACCTGGCAGTAAGGCTATGACGCGATCGGTTTCTGCCAGGCCGAGCTGGGCACGACTGGCGAGCCTGTTATCTTCGAAACCGATCTGGTCCGCCAGGGGATGACCGACACAGGCTACCTCAATATCATGTTGTTGGTAGATTCCGGTTTCGAATGGAAACAGCGTCAACATAAGGTCGACGGCCCGCCCTATCTTGAAGATACGTTTAGCCCTGTAGGCCCATACGCTGGGACTGACGTAGTGGATAGTCCTGATATTGTGTTGCTTGAGGCTGGTCTCCAAGCGCAGGTTGAAGTCGGGGGAATCGATGCCGATGAAAGCAGCCGGTGGATTGGCTATTAATCTGCGCTGCAAGTCTCGCTTTATCTTCAGCAGTTCCGGCAAGCGGCCCAGTGGCTCGACAAATCCCATGACGAACAGCCTCTGCATAGGAACAAGTGACTCACAGCCCAGTGCCACCATCAGCGGACCGCCTATACCGAAAAATTCCGCTGTGGGATAGTGTTCTCGTAATGCTTTGATAAGATCGGCACCGAGAATATCTCCGGATTTTTCACCGGCAACAATGCCGAATCGCAGTGGCTTGGTCATAGGTGGCTATTGAAAAACGCAATCAATGACGCAATTTCGCAGGCATATGTCGAACTGTCAATTGCGTCTTGGGAGCCTATCTGTGGATGCCTTTCTCGGAAGATTCCAGCGAATCCACTAACACCTGCAGGGCATCGCAGTTTTCCCGCATGGCTTTAATCTGATCTATGGCTTCCTGCAGGCTGTAGTTGCGTTTGTAGATAATCTTGAAGGCCTCTCTGATCTCGGCAATTGTGTCTTTGTCGAAGCCACGGCGCTCCAATCCGATGGCGTTGATTGAGCGTACCGACGCGGGACGCCCACTGCATATCATGAAGGCTGGAATATCATTGGTGATGTGGGTCATGCCACCGACCATGGCGTGAGCACCAATCTTGAGAAACTGATTAATCCCAGCGTAGCCTCCCAGTATCGCCCAGTCGCCAACTACCACATGACCGGATATACCCACATTATTGGCAAGTACTGTATGGCTGCCGATGATGCAGTCATGGGCAATATGCACATAGGGCATCATCAGGTTATCGCTGCCGATGCGGGTCATGCCACCACCGACTCCGGTTCCCCGGTGCAGCGTTACCCCTTCTCTGAAAATATTGTTATCGCCGATTTCCAGCCAGGTTTCTTCACCTTCGAATTTTTTATCGGCCGGATCTTCACCGATCGAGCTGAATTGGAAGATGCGGTTACCCTCTCCCAGACGGGTGTTGCTGCGAATGACGATATGAGAATCGAGAACCGAACCGGCACCGATCGTGACGTTTTCACCGACGATGCACCAGGGTCCGATCTGCGCGTCCACGGCAATGGACGCGCTGGGCTCAATCTTGGCACTGGGATCTATCATCTAAGACTCCCTGGATAGCTCAGCTCGACTCTCTCTCACCAGAGGATGCATCACATTAATCGACCACAACCTGGCGTTCGGCACATATGATACTCATGTTGCCAACCAATTCATCGTCAACCGAGGCGCGGGCGGAGAACTTGTAGATACCGCGTCTATTGGTGATGACATTAACCTCCATACGCAGCTGATCACCCGGAACAACGGGGCGTCGTAGTCGAACATCGTCACACCCGACAAAATAATACCGGTAACCATCCTTGGGTTTCTTATCCTGGCTCTTGAATCCAAGCACACCGGCTGCCTGAGCACAGGCTTCGATTATCAGCACGCCCGGCATGATAGGCTCATGGGGGAAGTGTCCCTGAAAGTAGGGCTCGTTATTGGTTACATTCTTGTAGGCCACGATCGATTTACCGAGGTCCATCTCAACCACCCTGTCCACTAACAGAAATGGATAGCGCTGTGGGAGGTATTCTTTGATTTCCTGAATGTCTAATAACATGGCTATTCTCTGCGTAGCTTCTTATCCGCTCAATCCGATTAGCGGCCCGCTGTCCGACTTTAATTCAGACAATTAGTTCTTATCGTTTGTCTTCTCTAATTCTTTGAGCCTTCTGGCAATACTGTCCAATTGCGCAAACCTGACTATGCTGCGTTTCCAGTCCTTTGTTTTCATCTGACCGGTTCCGGAAGAATAGATGCCTGCTTCCTTGATAGACTGGCTCACTAATGACATAGCACTTACCTGCACCTTGTCAGCAATTGTTATGTGACCCACTGCGCCCGAAGCCCCTCCCATCACGCAATACTTGCCTAGTTTGACACTACCGGCAATTGCCGTACAACCACAGATTACTGAGTGCGCCCCGATATGGCAGTTATGCCCAATCTGTACCTGGTTATCAATTTTTACACCGTGCTCGATAATCGTGTCGTCTATCGCGCCGCGATCTATAGTCGTTCCTGCACCAATCTCGACATCATCACCGACAATTACTGTTCCTAATTGGTGAATCTTCACCGATTTCTTACCATCGAAGGCAAACCCGAATCCATCCGCACCAATGACGGCAGCGGTGTGAATGATAGCATCGTTGCCGACAATTACACCGTGATAAAGAGTCACGTTGTTATACAGTTGACAGTTGGCTCCCAGCGTAGCTCCCCGGCCCAGGTAGCTATTGGCTCCAATGACGGAATTTGCACCTACACAGACGTCGGCTTCGATCACCGCATGTGGACCCACGCTCACCGAATCATCGAGCTGAGCCGAGGCATGTACACAGGCTGAGGCATGAATTCCTGCAGCAGATTCAGGGGTACGGTCGAACAAGGCGCTGGCTTGGGCGAAGCTTACATAAGGATTTGCAGAGACCAGTGCGCTTTGGGGGCAGGCATCGGCAAACCTGTCCTCGACGATTACAGCAGACGCCCTGGTAGATGATAGTTGGTTTATGTAGGCAGGATTACTTAGAAAACTCAACTGCCCGGGACTGGCATGCAATAGAGTACCCAGCCCCCGTATTTCACATTGATCGTCACCGACCAATTTCAAGTCTAAAAGTTCAGCTATTTCACCGAGTGTATAGCTTTTATTGTGTGCCACCTGACACTACCCGATAAGACTTGGATTGCCTATTGATCCCCGTCCGAGGAAGAGCCAGTGTTTTCATTTAGCTTGGCAGTCACTCGAGCCGTTATATCCAACACCGGGGCAAAATAAGGCGTACTATCCACATTCAGGATTAGATCGAAGCCACCTTCTGCTACGACATCGGTCACCGCTGCGGCCAGTTCTTCCTGCATGCTCTGTAGAAATTCCTGATTTTTTTCCTGCAAGGCAGCCTGCACACGTTCCTGGATTAACTGCAGTTGCACCTGTAAATCCTGGGCATTGGAATTCATGCGGCGAATTTCTTCTTCGGACATGACTGCTTCGTTTTGCTGATACTCCTCCTGCAGCGCGGTTAACTGTTCGGTTAACTCATTAGCGCGCGTCTCATCAACACTGAATTCCTGCTCGAGCTCCTGTTGAACTACACGTGCTGCGTCGGAATTAAACAGTGCCTGCAGTGCATTTAGCACGCCAATTTTTGTGTCTTGCGCAAAGGCACCCTGGGAAACTAGCGCCAGGCTAAGGCATAGGATTAGGCTCTTGAATGTTTTCACGTTAAATCTCCAATTCACTTAAATCTGCTGTTTTTCGCGGCTGATTGTCTTATCCATATTTCCAGCAGACTTGTCTTCTATTCCACTGTCACTACCGCAGCGCTTTTCTCTCATTGCCACCGCAATGTGTCTAGTACTTATAAATTTTCACCGCTTCGATTTCACTAAAATCCACTGCCAACCGTAAAATCGAAACTCTTGGTATCGTCACCCGCTTTATCCCCGAACGGTGTCGCCAGATACAGAGTCAGGGGTCCGAAAGGCGAAAGATAGGTAACACTTACTCCTGCCGAATAGCGGAATTCACCCACGTCGAAATCCGAACAGTTCCTAAGCTGGGTCTGTCTTTTTGTACAATTTGACGAAAAAACATTTCCAGCGTCAATAAAAAAAGCCGATCTTACTCGACTTCTATCCGGCATGAAAGGCAAGGGAAATAACAATTCCAGGGTCGCTGTAGCCAGTATATTACCACCAAAACTGTCAAAATCCTTGTCAAGAAAGAAATCCTGTACCGCCAGTGCGACTTCCGGGTTGCCATTAACGTCCAGCACCGGATTGCCATTTTCATCCAGCAGCCCAGTAGTCTCATAACCAAATGACTCCGGATCGACACTTGCCGAGCCATCCTCATTGCGAATAATGTCGCCATTTTCATCCCGCAGCAAGGAGATACCATTTTGTGTCAGGTAGCGTGATCCCGGGGTGCTCATGGGACCCAGGCTATTCTCCTCAAACCCTCGCAGCATGCCTCCGCCGCTCGACAGCCCGCCGGCAAAGAAATTGTTAAAGAATGGGAGTTCTCCGGTCTTGCCATAGCCGAAGCCGTAACCGAGATTAGCGCGTAAACCAATCACCCATTCCCGACTCTGGCTTATGGGCCAGAGAATCTGGCCTGAGTAGTTGATTCGCGCGTATTCCAGATCGCTGCCAGGCAGCGTTACTTCCACACCAACTTGATGCAACGACCCATCAGTAGCCAGTTGGCCACGGTTCAGCGTGTTGCGGAACCAGTTCCCGGTAATCGTAAAGTTATCAAACACATCGCCAAACTTGTCGACGAAACCCCTATCCGGGTTTGTTCGCAACTGAATATTACTTAGGTTGGCCACGTTTCCCAGTACTGAATCGACGATCGGTCCATTAAAGGGGTTGGCATTAAAAGGCGTAATTATATATTGATCAACACCGTCGAAGAGTACTGGGCTGGATATGATTTCCTGCACAGAACCAAAACCCGCGCTCAATTCGGTGTGGGTAAATCCCAGGTCGAATCCGAGTATCTGAATTTCACTCAACGGGTAACTGAAACTAAAGGAGCCACCATAGGTGTTGGTGTTAAAGTTAGAAACATTAAACGGCGAGTCTATTTCCTGCCAGAAAAGATTGAATCCCCTGCTCACGCCATCGGCTGTGAAATAGGGATCCATAAACTGAAAATTCAATCCCTGCTGGAACCGGCTTCTATTTACGCCAATTCCGATAGTCCGCCCGGTGCCCAGAAAATTTTGTGCCTGCAGACTGATACTGGCGAAGAAGTCTCCCCCACCCCCTGTACCGATGGAAAAACTAACTGCACCGAAATTCTGCTCGACTACGTCGTAGTTCACATCGATCTGGTCTTCAGTGCCCGGCACCTCTTCGGTTTCCACTTCCACCGTCTCAAAATAGCCCAGGCGTTCCAGGCGCACCTTGGATTGTTCGATCTGCAGGCTAGATGCTGGGGCGCTCTCTAACTGGCGCATTTCACGCCTCAAGACATCATCGGCGGTGTCCAGATTACCGCTGTAGTTGATGCGATTCACATAGGTGCGATTGCCTGGCTGGATAAAGAACGTCACCTCCACGGTCTGATCTTCTTCATTGACCTCAGGGACACCGGTGGCCTCGGCAAAGGCATAACCCAGATTACCGAGAAACTGCACCATGATTTCCTCAGTACCAGTGACCAGTCCCTGTGAATATATTTGACCGGGGCGCACGAAGATGGCGGCACGTAACAGGGCCTCGGCATCCACCAGATCACCGGCTAGATCGACTGCATCGACAGTGAATTGGTAGCCTTCGGTAAAATTGATCGTGACATAGACTTCTTTACGGTCGGGAGTAATGGCTATAGGGGTGGAATCGATATTGAATTCAACATAGCCGTTATCCAGGTAGAATGACTCGAGTCGCTCCAGGTCGCCGGAAAATTGTTCTCGGGAGTAGCGGTCTCTACGGCTTAGAAACAGGTACCAGGGCTTGGTGCCGAGTTCAAACAGGCCTAGCAGTTCTTCTTCCTCGAAAGACTCGTTGCCGACTATATTGATATTTCGAATCCGCGACTCCTCTCCCTCGTTGATATCCAGGCTGATTGCGACCCGGTTACGAGGTAACTCTTCGACTTCAATTTCGACCGCAGCACCATAGCGACCACGGGAGGAGTACACATCCTGGATGCCCTGCTGAATAACCTCCAGCGCGGCTCGAGTAAAAATCTGTCCTTCGGCAATTTCGGCGGAGGCCATATTATCGAGTATGTCCTCAGTTTCGAGGACACTGTTACCTTCGATACTAATCTCCGCCACCGAGGGTCGTTCCAGGACTGTAATTACCAGAATATCGCCTTCCCGGGACACCTCGATCTCATCGAAATACTCAGAGGCGTGTAACTCACGAATAATTAGAGCTGAGGTGCCCTCGGTTACGTCATCCCCAATTCCTACCGGCAGCAGGTTGTAAATAATCCCGGGCGAAATACGTTGATAGCCGTCGACAATAATGTCGGCGATAGTGAAATCTTGCGCGTTGAGGGTGTTTGGAAACCCAAAGGCCACCATCAAACAGAAAACTAGTTTCTTCATTTGTAATGCTTACTCAAATTCCAGTTATTGTTACTTGGCGGTGGGTTTCTTAGGGATCCCTGGTTATAGTATTCGGACAAAGTCGTTGTATATAGCTAACACCATTATCCCCGAGATTAACAGTAGACCCAGTTGCAATCCCCAGGCCTGGATGCGTTCTGGCACCGGGCGTCTGATGACTGCTTCTATCATGTGGTACATCAAATGCCCTCCATCCAATACCGGGATCGGCATCAGGTTAAGCACTCCTAGTGAGATGCTCAACAGCGCCAGGAATCCCAGATAGACATTCAGGCCATATGAGGCTGTTTCCCCCGCTACTTGAGCAATCGTTATCGGGCCATTGATATTCTTGATCGAAATCAGACCAATGATCATTTTTTTAATTGATGCAAGAACAAAGACCGATTTATCCCAAGTCTCTTGCAGCGCCGGCTGAATTGCAGTGAGCGGTCCAAAATGAATTGCTCGCAGCGCCTCCGGAGGCAAGATTTCAGACAAGCTGGTTTCCTGTACATAGGCGCCAATAGAACCGATTGCTCTACCGTTTTCGCCTCTGACAAGTTCGGGTCGTAGTTCCAGACCAGTCTCACTTCCACTGCGTTGGACAATGACATCCAGGTCGAGTTCCGGGCTATTCCTGATGACTTCGACCCAATGGGTCCAGCCCAGAATTGGTTCACCATTTACCGACAGGACTTCATCGCCTGGCTGCAAGCCACCGAATTCTGCTCTGCCGCCCGCTATCGTGCCGCCTATGAGTGCGGGAATCTCGATGCGCACGATACCGAGGTTGGTAACCGGATCGGGTTCGGTATCTCCCCCCATCCATGCCTGAATAGGTATCCGCACGTCGCGGATGCTGCTGGAATCGGCAGGATCTACGCTGAGCACCAGCTCACCAGTTTCGCCGAGTCGGCCCAGCATCTGCAGCGTTACCTGTTGCCAGATAATGGTCGCCTGTCCGTCCACGGCGAGGATTTCATCGCCCACTTCCAGTCCTGCCAACTGAGCCGCAGAATTATCATATACTCCATTAATTATAGGAGCTATCCCATTGATTCCATAAGATATATTGATTACCCAGTAAACAAAGATTGCAAGCAGAAAATTAAACCCAGGACCTGCTGCGACTATTGCCATGCGCTGCCAGAGTGGCTTACAGGCAAAAGATAGATGGCGCTCGTTAGCGGGCACCTCACTGGCATCAGCCACCGTGGTGTCCTCCTGACCCAGTATCTTGACGTACCCCCCCAGGGGAATGGGGGCCAGTACGTATTCCACACCATCCTTGCCGATCCAGGTTTTTACGGCCCACCCGAAGCCGATAGAGAATCGCAACACTTTCACGCCACAGCGACGTGCCACCCAGAAATGACCGAACTCGTGAATGGTCACGAGAATCCCTAGCGTCACGATCAGGGCGAACACACTTATGATAAAATCAGGCATTATGGTAATGACTTTTCGAAGGCCTCATCCAGGCCGTGTCTAATCAGTGAAAATCCTTTGATATCAATTCCTTAGATAAGCTTCGAGCCCGCCTATCGACGTCCTGAATAATAGCCAGACTTAGCGCCGCTTCACAAGGTATTTTCGACATAACCGCATCAATAATTAACGGAATTTGAGTAAAACGCAACGCCCCTTCCAGAAAAGCGGCCACCGCTTCTTCATTAGCCGCATTCAGGGCAGCGGGCGCCGTGCCACCCTGCTTTGCCGCTTCAATGCCCAGTGTCAGGCAGGGAAATCGCTCGGTATCCGGGGTGTGGAACTGCAATGTGCCAATATCAGCCAATCGCAGAGGCTTTACTCCCGATGTGATGCGCTCTGGATAAGCCAGGCCATGGGCGATGGGTACCCGCATATCCGGATTCGCCATCTGTGCCAGCACCGAGCCGTCCCGATAGTGCACCATCGAATGAATGATACTCTGGGGGTGGATTAATACTTCGATCTGCTCCGCATTTGCACCAAACAGGTAACTGGCCTCGATGAATTCCAGACCCTTGTTCATCATGGTTGCCGAATCAACCGATATCTTACGCCCCATGGACCATTGCGGATGTTTGCAGGCCTGTTCTGGGGTAATGCTGTCGAACTGCTGCAAGTCAGTGCTCAGAAAGGGCCCACCCGATGCTGTTAGCACAAGCTTTTCCACCCCGGTCATCGATGATCCGTCGGCTGCCTCACCGTTGCGCGCGAGGCACTGAAAAATTGCATTGTGTTCGCTGTCGATAGGAATGATGGTCGCACCGCAGCGAGCCGCGCTATCCATAAACAATTCACCGGACATCACCAGTGATTCCTTGTTCGCCAACAGCAGTTTTTTACCAGCGGCGACTGCCGCCAGGGTAGATTCCAGTCCCGCGGCACCCACGATTGCAGCCATGACTACCTGTACTTCTGCATCGCTGGCAATGCGTTCGAGCGCATCGTTTTCGGTCAGTAATGCCGTAGCGCAGTCACTCTCGGCAAGCAGCCCTGCGAACTGCTCCTTGCTGGCTGCATCGGTGACCACGGCGAAGGCGGGCCGGTACTGTTGACATTGTTGCAATAACAGCTCGACATTACGGTGAGCAGTCAATGCAAATACTCGATAGCCTGGATTTTGATCGAGAATAGCCAGGGTATTCCTGCCCACGGAACCGGTCGAACCGAGTATGCTTATTGAGACAGCTTCACTCATAAATCACCGAGATCCGGCAGTACCAGCTGCAGGGTCAGTACGAAGCTTGGAATAACCGCAACCAGCCCGTCGACCCTGTCCAGGATGCCACCATGACCCGGAAGTAGCGCCCCACTGTCTTTAATATTGCGATTGCGTTTGAGCATGCTCTCCACCAGGTCGCCGATCACGTCGAAGAAAATCACGGCAAGGCTTAGTAGTATCAGTAAGCCAATCTGCAAAGGATCCAGCTTCAGCAGGTAAGTGTGCAATGCCCAGATTAACAGCAGGCCTAATAATAAACTCAGGGATAAACCACCCCACACGCCTTCCCAGGATTTATTTGGACTGAGTCGTGGCGCCAGCTTTGTATGTCCAAATAGAGTACCAGCGAAGTAAGCACCTATATCGACCGCGGCAACCATAATCACGAGAGCGAACACCAGGTAGCCCTGCTCGAACAGGTACTTCAGTTGAACAATGCCCACCCAGGTAGGTAACAGCGTTAACAAACCCATAATGGCTATTTTGGATTTATCATTCCAGAGCTCTGCGTTGTGCGGATAATCTTTCAGCATCAACGATACCATTAACCAGAACAGCAGCCCCAAGCCGAGAATAAGAGAAGCTCTGAGACTATCGATTGAATGGGCTGCCGGTGTTACTTTTAGCAGAAAGAACAGACCGACCAGCATGACCGCCAGAGTCGCAGAATAAGCAAGCCTGGATTTGTTATCGGTAAGCCCTATGAATCCACCCCATTCCCAACTACCCAGTAACACAAGCAACGCAATAAGAATAGCAAAGTTAAAAGAAGACAACAGTGTCGTTGCCAAAATCAAACCGAGCAGTAATATAACAGCAGTTATGATGCGCTGTTTTAACACTAATCTCCACCTTGCTTTCCGTTTTCATGGCCGCCAAAACGACGCTGGCGAGATGCAAAATCATCCAGTGCTATCTGTAATTGCGCATCGCCGAAATCCGGCCAGAAACAGTCGGTAAAATAGAGTTCGGTATAAGCGAATTGCCAGAGCAGGAAATTGCTTAAGCGATGCTCTCCACCGGTTCGGATGCAAAGATCCGGGTCAGGATACTCACCCAGACTCGTATGTTGTTGTATCAGATCTATGTCAATCTGTTCACTGCTAAGTTCACCGGCCGCAACTTTTGTCGCGAACGACTTGGCAGCATTGCAAATATCCCAGCGCCCACCGTAGTCAGCCGCAACTATCACGGTGGTGCCGGTATTATTGCAAGTCCGCTGTTCTACTTCTTGCATATTACTCTGCAGTTTCTTTGAGAATCCGGTGCGATTTCCAACGAAGCATAACCGTACATTTTTCTTATGCAACTGCTTGATTTCATTGCGTTTTA
Source organism: Gammaproteobacteria bacterium (assembly GCA_003451715.1). Classification (GTDB taxonomy): domain Bacteria; phylum Pseudomonadota; class Gammaproteobacteria; order Pseudomonadales; family Pseudohongiellaceae; genus UBA9145. The sequence goes on from DMJN01000120.1 coordinate 11,908, forward strand.
ATACTGTCAAAAACAGCGCCATCAAGCCCCGCACTTCGCGAATTGGCCGCATCCAGTTTTCACTGCTGAAAGCAAATAGCGTCAGGTAATCTATGTTGCGATCCACACAGGAATTTACGATGTCACGAGCAGCCTCGGCTCCATAGCGGTGACCGGATTTGGTAGGCAGTCCTTTAGCCATGGCCCAGCGGTTATTACCATCCATGATAATAGCAATATGTTGGGGATACTGTGGATTTGGGTCAGGTGTCATTGTTTAACTCTATACTACACTCCGACTCCTTCAAGTCTGATGCCGTGATCCTGAATCAGGAATTCATTAAAAAGAAAGTAAATCTTCTTCCTTGACATGAAAAACAGATTCAACGGCGGCAACATATTTATCGGTCAATTTCTGAACCTGATCCTCTGCGCGATGATATTCATCTTCGCTAATTTCTTTCTCTTTCTCCAAGTCCTTGAAGTCTGAATTTGCATCGCGCCGGATATTCCGAATAGCCACTCTGGCATTTTCTGCTTCATGCTTAGCCTGCTTGGTATATTCCCGCCGAGTTTCTTCAGTCAGTGGCGGCATGGGTACGCGTATGGTTTCACCATTATTGGAGGGATTCAAACCCAAATCAGATTTTAGTATGGCTCTCTCAATCTCTTTAATTAGTTGCTTTTCCCAGGGAGAGATGAGCAATGAACGTCCTTCTTCGACACTGACATTAGCCAGTTGATTTAAAGGCGTATCGGCACCGTAATAAGACACTATCACGCTGTCGAGAATACTGGGATGGGCACGCCCCGTACGGATCTTTTTATAAGCGTCTTCCAGGGAACCAACACTCTTCTGCATTCTTTGTTCTGCGTCTGCAATTATCTCATCGATCATATATTGTTCCTCCGTTCACAAAACGCAATACCACACTATTCGATAAGTGTACCGTCCTGCTTACCCATGACATTATCGAGCAGAGCCCCAGCGCGATGCATATTAAATACTTTGATGGGTATTTCATGATCACGACTCAGACAGATAGCAGTCAGGTCCATGACGCCCAAATTTTTCTGGATGACATCATCGTAGCTGAGCGTATCAAATTTGACGGCATCGTGATGGTTTTCAGGGTCGGCCGAGTAAACGCCGTCTACCTTGGTCGCCTTTAGAATCAGGTCTGCATCGATTTCGATGCCCCTGAGG
>DMJN01000213.1:0-15867 GCA_003451715.1 Gammaproteobacteria bacterium
CACTCTATCGGTTATGTGTCAGAGATCAATCGTGAGGAACTCGATCAGTTAAGCGATGGTGAGCGGGAAAATTATGGTGGCACTAATCACATCGGCAAAACGGGTATCGAACGGACCTACGAAAATCTGCTGCATGGCACAGTTGGCTACGAGATAGTCGAGAAAAACAACAGGGGTCAGGTTATGCGGTACCTGGATAGTACCGATCCGGTGGCCGGTAAAAACCTTACCCTGCATATGGACGCACAGTTGCAGGTTGCAGCAGAAGCGGCGCTCGGTGAGTTTCGAGGGGCAGTGGTTGCTATCGACACCACTACCGGCGGTGTGCTCGCCATGGTGAGTAAACCGGGATTTAATCCCAATCTGTTCGTCACTGGCATTAGCAGCAAAGACTACAGTGTGTTAGTTACCGACGAAGTTAATACACCGCTGTTTGATCGGACCACCAATCCCTACCCGCCGGGCTCCACAATAAAGCCATTTCTGGGGCTTGGAGGATTACACAATGGCCTGGTTGATTATGAATTTGCCATCGAAGACCCGGGGTACTTCAGGCTCCCCGGCGTGTCTTATCGTTGGGGAGACTATACGCTGAGAACAGCCATTGGTGGCGGCCATGGGCATACCGATCTACTCAAAGCCATTTACCAATCCTGTGATACTTTCTTCTACGATCTTGGTAATCGCATGGGCATCGATGTCATCCATGACTTCATGAGCATGTTTGGATTCGGCGAAAACTTCGCTCTCGATATAGCCTATGCACGAACCGGAGTGCTGCCCTCGCGGGAATGGAAAATGTCGAGTAGAGGAGAACCCTGGTACCCGGGAGATACCATTAATTCTTCTATCGGGCAGGGTTATATGTGGGCGACGCCACTACAACTCGCCACGGCCACTTCGATTATCGCCAACCAGGGACGTGTAGTGCAGCCGCGCATGCTCAAGTCGATAGATGGTGTAGAGTATGCGCCGTTGATGGAAAATTCTGTTCCGGATGTCATGGTCAACGATCCGGACTACTGGCGATACATGGAAGAAGCGATGACTATGGTTGTACACCGGCCCTACTCTGAAGTATTTCGAGACTACGGTACGGCTTTCGAAGCCATTGCGATGGCAGATAGGGATATACCCTACAAGATGGCCGGTAAGTCCGGGTCGGCGCAGGTGGTTGGCATAAGCCAGGACATTCTATCCAGTACCGATATCGTGGTCTCGGACCTGAATAAGGACCATGGCCTGTTTATCTCATTTGCTCCTGCACAGAACCCCCATATCGAGCCCCAGATTGCCGTCGCCGTATTCGTGGAGAACGGTGAGCACGGTAGTAGCATCGCAGGGCCCATCGCCAAACAGGTGATCGACGCCTATTTGCTGGACATTCTCGAGCTGGATTTCGTCGCCATGGAACAGAATACTGGCCCGGACACACTGCTTAGCGATATCAATGAATAATCAGGACTTCGTTCGTCAATCCACCGGATTTCACTCTCAAGGTATTCGATCCCGAGCAATCTGGCGGCACATCCATATCGACCCACCCTTGTTGGTGGGACTGGTCCTGCTGTGCTGCTTCGGCCTGTTTGTGCTGTACAGCGCCAACGATAGCAACGTAGAAGTGGTGCAGAGACAGGCCCTCGGCATGTTGGTCGGGCTGGTGGTGATGTTTATCGTTTCCCAATTCAATGTGCACTTCTATCGCAGTTGGGCACCTTCGGCCTATGCTGCCGGGCTTGGATTGCTGGCGCTGGTGCTTGCCATTGGCGTGGAAGAGAACGGCGCGAAGAGCTGGATTGACCTGCCGGGCCTGCCCAGCTTTCAACCTTCAGAGATTATGAAGATAGTGGTGCCACTGTTAATGGCCTGGTACCTGGCGAGTCGTCCACTGCCACCGCGATTCAAGCACCTGTTCTGGTCTGTCGCCATAATCCTGCTGCCGACCGCCCTGATTATCATGCAGAACGACACCGGCACAGCAATCATGGTGGCCATGTCGGGTGTGTTCGTCGTGCTATTGGCAGGTATCCGCTGGCGCATTGTCATCGCAGGATTCGTTGCCCTGCTGGTAGCCTCGCCAGCCTGGTACCTGTTCCTGGCTCAGGAACACCAGCAGAACAGGATACTCACCTTCTTCAATCCATACCGGGACCCGACTGGGGCGGGGTATAACATAATCCAGTCGCAGATAGCGATCGGCTCCGGGGGCGTGGTTGGCAAGGGTTATGGAAACGGCGCTCAGTCGCACCTGGATTTTATCCCCGAGAGTAATACGGACTTTATTTTCGCCGTGCTGGCGGAGGAGTTTGGGTTGTTGGGAGTGTTGTTCCTCATTAGTCTTTATCTGTTTGTGCTGGTGCGTGGTGTCTATATCGCCTACTTGGCCAAAGACATGTTCAGTAGACTGTTGGCGGGTAGTATTACGCTGACGTTTTTCTTCTATGTATTCGTAAACATGGCTATGGTGTCCGGTTTATTGCCGGTAATCGGACTGCCACTGCCGCTGATCAGTCGTGGCGGTACTGCCATCGTGACACTCTTTATCGGATTTGGCCTGCTGATGTCCATTCAAACCCATGGTCGCAAACAGCCGGCCTAACTGATTGATATTCTTTAACTATTTAGCTATCTGTTCAAATAATCTAACTATCTCACCGAAATTTTCCGACTGAATCCGTCCTGACTCGCTGCTGGTGCTAAAAAATTTAACAAATTGGACGCTAAGTAACTAAATATTCTGGGTTTTCTTGATAAGCAGGACTGTTGACCATGAAGCGGATACTGATCAGGTGTGGATGGCTGGGTGTGGCGGCGCTGCTGCTGGCCGCTTGTGGTTCGACACGCCCAGCTTCGACAGCAAACTCTGGCCGTTACAGTATTCAGCAGGATCGAGCGCCCACCGGTGCTGTGGATATTGCCGCTATTCCGGAAGTCATACCGGTACCGATCAGCCGTACCATGGCGGGAAACAGGAGTCCCTACACCGTGCTTGGCAAGACTTACCGTGTACTGCCCACCGAGGAGGGTTATCGGGAACGAGGCGTGGCGTCCTGGTATGGTGAGAAATTTCATGGCCACAAAACCTCAAATGGTGAAGTCTTCGATATGTACCAGGTCTCGGCGGCTCACAAGTCGCTGCCAATTCCCAGTTTCCTGAGGGTGACCAATCTGGATAACAATCGCAGTATTGTTGTCAGAGTAAATGACAGGGGGCCATTTCATGGCGATCGCATTGCCGATCTGTCCTACGCGGCAGCCCTGAAACTGGGATACGCGGACCGTGGCACTGCCAGAGTCCAACTGGAGTCGATAGTGGCATCCGGTGCACAACTGGACAGAGCCGTCGCGCGTAATGAATCATCCAATGTGGCTGCGCTACGAGTTTCTGGCGGCGGCGATAAGTATTTACAGGTGGGAGCTTTCTCGGAATTCGGCACTGCACGACGGGTATCGGACAGATTGCGGGACATCACCAGCCGTCCGGTATTTATCCGCTCAGTAAATAGCCCATCCAGCGGGACTCTGCATCGTGTACGGATTGGTCCGGTGAATGATCCGGGTGAAATCAGGCGGCTCACACAAAGTGTGGTTGCTGCTGACCTGGGAAGCCCGTACACTGTTACAGAGTAGTAAGCACATCCTATGATTTCATCGTTGATTCGCCACCTCTCAGTTCGACACAGCCGCTAATTCGTCACTAAGCTTTAAAACGGAATTCTTTATGTCACTAAAGAACGCAACATCTCTTCTATCAGCGAATCTGCATGGAATCCTGTCGTTACTGCTCTTTTCAAGTAACCTGGCAGTAGCCCAGGTCATCATTCCCCGTGCTCCGGATGTGGCGGCCACCAGTTATATTCTGCTGGACGCCAAGACCGGTCATATAATCGTCGAGGAGAATGCCGACGAGCCTTTACCGCCCGCCAGCCTGACCAAGATCATGACGGCCTACATCGCTGTTGAAGAAATTCTGAATGGCAATCTCGGACTCAACGATGAGGTGCATATCAGCGAAAAAGCCTGGCGTATGGAAGGTTCCAAGATGTTTGTCGGCGTGAATACACAGGTCAGTGTCGAAGACTTGCTACGTGGCATCATTATTCAATCCGGCAATGACGCCAGCGTGGCAATCGCCGAACACATTGCCGGTAGCGAAGATGCCTTCGCTGACATGATGAACCAGTACGGCGAAGTGCTGGGTATGTCGAATAGTTTCTTTATGAATGCCAGTGGCCTGGATACTGAGCTTTATTACAACACCATGTCGGCACGAGATCTGGCGACCCTTGCTACAGCTAGCATCAACAGGCATGCGGATTACTATCCGATCTATGCCGAGCGCGAATTTACCTATAATGATATTCGTCAGGCCAATCGTAATACGCTGCTGTTTCGTGATCGCAATATCGATGGAATGAAGACTGGTTGGACGGATGCGGCTGGATTCTGCCTGGTTGCTTCGGCTGAACGAGATGGCATGCGCCTCATTTCTGTTGTCATGGGCACAGCCAGTGAAGATGCCCGAGCCATTGAAACCCAGAAACTGCTCACCTATGGATTTCGTTATTTCGAGACTCACAAGCTGTATGACTCGAATCAAATTCTGACCAATGTGCCAGTCTGGTCTGGAGAACAAAACGCCGTGGATCTGGGTATCGAGCAGGAAGTCTATGTGACGATTCCCCGTGGCCAGGCCGATTCGATGACTGCTACTGTCGACGTGGATGAGGTTATCCGGGCACCCCTGGATAACGGTCAGATTATGGGTGTGGTCAATGTAGTGCTCGATAATGACATTATTTTCCGAGGCGATGTGATTACCATGGAGGAAGTTGAGCAGGGCGGTATGCTGAAACGATTTGTGGACTGGTTATCACTGTTCTTCAGCAATCTGTTTTCTGGTTAAGCTAAGCTGATCCTATGTCCAAGGCAGCGGAGCCCGGTGATCAAGCAGCACCGAAGATAGAATTCCCCTGTCTGTACCCGATCAAGATTATTGGGAAAGCAGCAGAAAATTTTCAGGAACAGGTAATTGCCGTTGTTGAAAGACATACCGGCAAAATCACCGAAGGTCTCATTAAGGTGCGTCCCAGTCGCCAGAATAATTACCTCTCGGTCACGGTAACTATCGACGCCACGGGCGAGGATCAGCTGCAGGAAATATTTCAGGATCTTAAACAAATTGCAGACGTCAAGATGGCGCTCTAGGGTGCTGCTGGAGGATTACCAGTGGTTCCGGGCGCTGCCTGCTCCCTCCAGTAAAAATAATCTAGCTTGCCTCATCGTTAGAAGGTTGGGTCTGCAGGACTATGAACCGATCTGGCAATCGATGCGCTATCTGGCACAGCAGGCTAAACACAAAGGCAATACCGATAGGGCCGATGAGATCTGGTTACTCAGCCACAAGCCGGTTTATACCCAGGGTCAGGCGGGCAAGGCAGAACATATTCTCGATCCCGGAAAAATTCCTGTGGTACAGATCGACCGAGGCGGGCAGGTCACCTACCATGGGCCCGGGCAACTGGTGGTCTATCTGTTAATCGATGTCAGGCGGCGCAAGCTGGGGGTTCGTGCGCTGGTTGACCTGCTTGAGAATGCCCTGCTAGCTACACTGCAGAGCTATGGGATTGCGGCAGCCACTCGCCCAAAGGCCCCCGGAGTCTACGTGAATGATGCTAAAATAGCTGCTTTGGGATTACGCATTAAAAATGGCTGGAGCTATCACGGACTCAGCCTCAATGTGAACATGGATCTCTCACCATTTGCCAATATCAATCCCTGTGGATTCGAAAATCTGGCGGTTACCCAGATGGCAGACTTGGTGGATGAGAAAGACTTGCTTCTACAGAAAGTCAGCAGAGCCCTGTGCAATAAACTCCTTACCGAATTGGGTTATTTCGAGTACTACTAATCAAGGTGACTGTTTCTTATGGCTGAACGCGATCGGCGCAACATATTGGTAGAGGGAGAAAAACTCCGCGGCGCTGATAAAGTGCGTCGCATTCCGGTTAAGGTAATCCCTACCACAGACCTGCCAGCCAAACCCGATTGGATCAGAGTAAAAATTCCGACCTCACCGAAAATAAAGCATATCAAGCAGAAGCTCAGGTATCACAACTTAGCTTCGGTCTGTGAAGAAGCATCCTGTCCTAATCTCGACGAATGCTTCAGCAACGGTACTGCTACCTTCATGATAATGGGCAAGATATGCACGCGCAGGTGTCCATTTTGCGATGTCGCCCACGGCAAACCCAAACCACTGGACCCGGCCGAACCAACCGCGCTAGCGGAAGCCATCATGGAAATGGGCTTGAGCTATGTGGTGATCACTTCCGTGGATAGAGACGACTTGAAGGATAGCGGCGCACAGCATTTCGCTCATTGCATTTCAGAGACTCGTCGCTGCAATCCACAAATCCAGGTAGAAATACTGGTACCGGATTTTCGCGGCCGCATGGAAAATGCTCTGGATATTCTCCAGCAGACACCACCGGATGTGTTTAATCATAATCTGGAGACTGTCCCGCGCTTGTATAAACAAGCACGACCTGGAGCCGACTACCAATGGTCATTGGATTTACTGGCAGCCTACAAAGCTCGGTGGCCTGAAATCATGACTAAATCCGGCTTAATGCTGGGATTGGGAGAGACTATCGAAGAAGTCAGGTGGGTGTTGCAAGACCTGCGCAAGCATCGGGTCGATATGGTTACGCTGGGTCAGTATCTCCAACCGAGCAAACAGCACCTCAGGGTAGAACGATTCGTGGATCCCACAGAATTCGACGAGTTACGAGAGTTTGGTGAACAACTCGGATTTACACACATAGCCAGCGGTCCGCTGGTGAGGTCCTCCTACCATGCCGACAGACAGGCTCATGGCGAAATCATCACCTGAATTAGAACCATGAAGATCAGCCTTCGACAAATTCTCATCAGTCTGGCTTCCTTGCTGGTTTCAATAGCGACAGTAATCTATATTTCTCAAAATCCAGCGCAGTATGGCAGTGAGCCACTACTGTTGAGAGCGTTGATTCTCAATCTTGCAATCCTGGCTGCGTTAGTAGCAGTATTTCCCATCAACCCACTCTTTAATGATAAACCTGGCGCCTATGGGCTGGCAGTCTGTCTGCCTGCTATGACCCCGGGATTTTTCTATTTTCTCTTTTTTTTACCAGGACAGGCAGGTGCTGGGATTGCTGCGGAGCAACTGCAGAGTCAACTGATAACCGATAGCTCCAGCAATGCCATCATCGAAGTAGGATTCCGTTATCCTATCTATACTCCGACTATCTCATTACAGCACCAGGATATTTTTACCAAACAGGTCAATGTGTTTCTGCGCATGACCGACGCCAACGGTGAAAACTTACTGTATCGTGGCGTACGCTCACGAATTTCAGGTACGGGACTGAGCGTGGAGGCAACTGTGCAGGGGATGCTGAGCGAGAATACGGGTTATCTGTTTAATCCGATAGCACTGCCGCCTCACCGGGAAACGCAGGGCCGGGTAGTCTTTATAATCAGTAACCTCGAAGAGGGTACGACATTTTCCGAGGCAGTCGGCAGGGCTAATCAGGCACAGTTCGAGTTAAGAGATCCCGAAAATGGTCAGCTTTTGCTGGAGTTTCCCCTGAATCGGATTTAACCTCTGTTGCCAGCAAATCCAACCATCGGGTGAACCATGCACAAATACAACAAATTAGTGAGGCAGACGATGCGTAATTTGGCGCTAATTCTGATTTTGGCACTACTTGCGCTGCTGCCTTCCCTGTCGATTGCACAAGATTTCAGAGACATGAAGATTGTGCATGTGTTGCAGGAGCCCCGGCATCGAACTGTCCATCACGAAGGCGATGTGTATCTGCTGGACGTGCAGATCAATCCGGGCGATACCTCCTTTCCCCATCTGCATGACTCGGCAATGATGTTTACTTTTATCAGTAGTGGGCAGGGTCCCGCGTACGGCAGAGTATCGGGTGAAAGTGGCTATGTGGAACGCAACTTCACCCACGCGGTGTCCAATGCCGGACCCAATTTGTTGCGTATCCTCGTTATGTCAAATTACGGTCCAGGCTTGTCGGACCTGTCATCGGGAAGGCCAACCGGCATCAGCGCCGAACCAAGCTACGAAAATGAATGGTTTCGCTCCTATCGGATCAGCCTTCAGACGGGTGAGGAAACCGTATCTCAAACCCATGTCAATCCCACTGTGGTAATTCAAGTGACGGAAGGGAAGGTTCATGTCAGTCGCACCGACGGCATCACGGAAGAGCTGGCAGCGATGGGCGACTGGACGTGGCGAGACCCAGAGAGTGCCTTCACACTCAAGAACATGGGCAGAACCGAAGTAGAGGTAGTCGTCAACGAGGCCAGGCTGTAGCAATAGCTAAGGGATTACGCGGTGCAGAGATAGTGGCAGCTGTCTTCTTAATTCGACGATGCGATCGAGATTTGATCCTTTGCCACTGCGGGTAGCTGCAACGCCCCACTTATTAAGTTCATAAATCCGTGTAAAAATTTCCTCGTTGGAGGCATTCTTGAAGAATCTCAATTCCTTCTTCTTGTGCGGGGATCGTTTTGCAAGATTGACCGGATTAAAAGACATAGACTGAGTGATTAAACTGACTAGTTGGTATTCAATGCGCCGCTGTCAGTATTGCAGCTTTTCGGATGGCTCGATCAGCAACTTACCGTTGCCATATACACTAACGATTACCAGTGAAAGCACGGCAAAGCTGATTATAGTAGTTAACAACAGCGGGCTGAGCGTGAATCCTTGAATACCGAGTATCAACAGCATCAGTCTCAACAGTTCTTGCCCGAACGCATGAGTCCGACCTTCCAGCCAGGCGCCGTGTACATAGAGGCTGTAGGTGAGATAGGCCACAGCTAATGCAGTAGTTCTATAGCCCAGATCGGCACTATAGATTAACAGATACAGACTAAAGACGACTGTTATGATGAACTGTACCAGCGTGTAAACCTTGCAGAAGGTCGAGAGACTGGGATCAAACCGCGATGTCAGGTCGACAGTCGCTCCCTTTAGCCTGCAGGAACTCTCCATACCCTGCGGTTGCCACCCTGGGGGTTTGAAACAGATTAGTAATTTATTACCGACGCCGGGAGCTTTTAAAAAATCCTTTAGCAGGCGCCAGTACACGTGAACATTCGCCCAAAGCGGATTCCAGCTATTCAACGGCTTTCTGAGGCCGAAGATGACAGGCTCCTCATTCATCTCCTCCTGAAAACTGTTAAACAATCGATCCCAGATAATGAACACACCGCCGTAGTTGCGATCGACGTAGATCTTATTGCGGGCATGATGTACGCGATGATTGGAAGGCGTCACGAAGATCCATTCCAGTGGTCCGAGCTTTGCAACGTGTTCTATGTGCACCCAGAACTGGTAAATAAGATTCAGACTGACTACCGTAAACAGCATCTCGGCAGGGAAACCGAGTACGAAAAAAGGTAGATAAAATAGGAAGCTGTAGAAATCGATACTGGTTTGTCGCAGCGCGGTTCCCAGATTGAAATCTTCGCTCTGATGATGGGCGATATGGGATCCCCAAAAGATCACCATCTCATGCCCGAGCCGGTGTTTCCAGTAGTAGGCCAGGTCGTACAGGATAAAACAGCTTATCCAGATCCATAGCTGATCGTCGGCTAGCTGTACCAGGCGATAGTTAGTCACAATGGTTTCGTAGATTGCACCGGAGATTCCCAGGATCACCAATCCCTGCAGACGACTCAAGCTGCCCATGGAAAGGCTGTTGATAGTGTCGTTAATGCGGTAAGTATTGCGATGGCGCAGCAGGCCATAACCGATCTCTACAAACATCAGCAGGAAAAAGAAAGGAATGGCGTACAGGATCAGGTCCATGTCGGGAGATTACAAGAACTGCATAAAATCAGGAGTCTCAGTTTAGTGCCCTAGCGCAAGATCTTCTTTATTGTGACATTTTGTACATCGCCACACTACTGTAAAACAGCTAGAATGCACAGCTCGTTAGGCGGACATGTGCCCAACAGTGCAGGAAGGCGACCAGGGCGAGGTATCCTGGGAAGTCAGAAGAGAATTTACATGAAAAAGATCGCTTGGCAATACTTGGGACGCAATTCTAGTAGTATTGCCATGGCAGTGCTCATAGGGAGTCTGACTCTGTCGGTAAGTTATGCTCACCAGCAGAAAACTGCTGTTACCCGAATCTTGTTCACTCCTTATACTGACAACATCGAAGTCATACATCGTTTCTTCGTGCATGATGCGGAGCATGCTGCGACTGAAGTCTTTGGGCAGCAGCAAACCCTGATGGAGTCAGCCGAATCTCGGGAACTCTTCAGTAATTATGTGATGAACCGCTTTGCAATAGAGGCTACGTTCGCCAACGGTGAGCATCAGCAACTGGCGCTGCAATACATGGGTGAAGAGATCGATGGCCAGTTTCTCTGGGTGTATCAGGAGATTCAGCAAATCACCGATATTAGCGCCTTGACTATCGTTAATATGGCTCTGCGTGACGTATGGCCTGATCAGTCAAACCTTGTGAATATCGAGCTTGAGAATAAAATCCTGAGTCTTACTTTCGATGGCACAAGGGAAATGCTCACGATCAGCTTATAAAAAAGAAGTAGGGGGTCCCTTGCTGCCGAGCCAGAGATATTCTGCTATAGCAAGCCCTGCCGCCACGCTGGTGAATGGATCGTGCTCGATTACCATGTCGTGGAACTGATTATCCAGAATGCGCTTGACAGCGGGTATCAGCGAAGAACCCCCGGTGCGTATAACCAGTTGAATATCATTTGCGGTAAGCCTGCCTATTTTCAATACATCCGCAACTGCTCTCTCAAACTTTGCCAAAAGCTCTGCGATTATTGATTCGAATTGCTGGCGTGTGACGAGCAGTTCAATGCCTAGCTCGGGTATGTCCAGTTTCGCCTCCTGTTGATCCGAGGGTGTCGCTTTCATTTCTTCCAGGCACTGGAACAGCAGATAGTTATGGTTGCTCTTGATAAGATCGTACAGTCGTCGAAACTTGACTGATGCCGCGTCTCCGTGCTGAACACGCTGCATCAGCGGTGATGTATACTTGTTCTGGCTCAGCATATAGCTGACCGCCCAGTTGAGTAGTAAATCTTCATACTCTTCGAAAGGAAACAGCGTTTCGATTTCGCGATCTTCACCGGTGCGGCGCCAGCGTTCGCCCTTGCCCAATAATGGAAACAGCAGTTCTCTGAATAACAATTGATCGATGTGATCTCCGCCCAGCCCGATACCATGGGTGGCAACAACGGAGAAATGAGCCTGCGATCGTTTCAAGACACAAAGATCCAAGGTGCCACCCCCAAAATCTACTGCCAGTAATGTTTGCTCTGTAGCCCCGGGATTATGGTGTAGATAACTTAAAGCGGCTGCAATCGGTTCGGGGTAGTAGCTCTGCCGGGTGAATCCCGCGTGACCATACGCTTCAGACAAAAGCTCGAGCGCACGGCGGTTCCGCTTGGTATCGGCGCCTTCAAAATTAACCGGATGACCAATACAGGCATGATCGACAGGATCTGATTTTAGATGGTGTCTGCCCAGTTGTGTTGCAATGCTCTTTTTTATGTGAAGCAACAGGGGGGTAATTAGAGCCACCAGTCTGAAAGCTCTCTCGAAAACCATGAGGCGAGGCGCATTAGTGTTACCCAGTAGCCTTTTAGTGCCTCTGAACAGGCGCCCCTGTTGACCACCGTCGACAAAAGATTGTCCGTAAACCTTCACGGTGTTCGCTTCTTCAGGCAGGCCGTGATCGCCAATTTGTCCGGTAGTAGAGCGACCCTCGCCCAGCACTTCAGCGCTGAGTTCGACCTTTCGACCTATGTTGCTTCCGATATACTGACTGATCGCACGCTGACCGGTAACGATCTTGAAATCCCTATCAATATAAGTCGCCGAAGGCATGATGGTGGAATCGGATTCGAGTTGCACCAGATGAACATTCTGGCCATCGAACAGAGCAGCGGCACTATTGCTGGTGCCGAAATCAACTCCCATAGCGAGGGTGATGGGTTTCTGATAGTGATTGGATGATGACACCAAGATCTCTTACTATTTTTACAAACTGTGTTACGGAACGATTAGATAAAAACTTGTTGTAAGGGATGCCCAGTTTTCGGTGAAACCCTGTAATACGATGGATCTGCATGCAGCGAGCTGGGCAATAGCATAGCCTATTTTTGCTAGACCGGCAAAAGATTGGCGCATACCGAGCCAAAGATGAATTCCGTACAGGTCGAGTCGATTGAAAATGGTGTGCATTATTCAGCTGCAGTTTTCTCGCGTAAGTGTGTTGAATCTTGTTGCAACTTAACCTATGCTCCCCGGCAATTGCTCCTGCATTGCTCTAAATGAGTGCGCCCTGTCACGATGCGGTCCAATTGTAGTCAGTCAAATTCGCAGTATTCAGGAGCATTCATGCACACAGAAACTCGACACTCGATAATGAAAGGCATCTCTGTGCTGGTTTTGACCCTGCTGATCAGCCTCTCAGCGATTTCCGGTCACGCAGGTACTATCGTTCGAGTCAGTACCAGCGTGGGTGATTTCTCGATAGAACTGCTGGACGAGACCGCGCCGACCACGGTGCAGAACTTTCTTAACTATGTGAATCGGAATGACTACAACGGTGTCTATTTCCACAGATCGGCGGAAGATTTTGTCGTGCAAGGCGGCGCGTTTCGATTTGTTCCATTTCAAGGACCAGTTGCCGTTGCGACTGATCCGCCTATAGATAATGAATTTAATGTGTCGAACACCCGGGGCACGGTGGCAATGGCCAAAATCCCCGGCGACCCGAATAGCGCGACAAACCAGTGGTTTGTCAATCTCGCAGATAACTTGTCGCTGGATACATCCGAGGAAGGATTCACCGTTTTTGCTCAGGTACTGGGGGAGGGCATGCAAATCCTGGACGCGATTAATGAACTGCCCCAGTTCAATACCGGGGGTTCTTGCGGTGGTTCGAGTGTACCCTATGTCACAGAATCCTATACCAGTGGCTCGGATTTCGTGTTTATGAACATAGAAGTCGTCGATCGCTTCAGTTCGGCGCCCCATGTCTTCGAGGCGTCTTCCGGTCTGATGATAACCAGCGTGGATGTAAATAGCGGCGCCAGTCTGATCAGTATGAACTTTAATCTGGTACCAGACACGGCTGAGGTTATCATCGAGACGAATCTGGAGAGTATCATTTCGCGACGGGACAGTCACGAGGGCATAGCGTCCTTCTCCACGACAGACAATCGCCTGCGCATACCCAGCCTGGAAGTGAATATTAGTGGCGTCGCATCACTGGTATCCAACGTGGTGTTCGTTCTATCGGATCCCGTGCTGGCCCGCTTCACACTCGATTCCTACGATCAGTGAGCATGCATCGTTTACCGCCCTGAAGTGTTAGGTTACTCTTGCACGGGCCGATAATTCATACTTGTTCAGAGGGTCCCAAATTTAGGGATTTCCAGTTAATGGCTACACCACGAGGCGAGTTTACATCCAGATTCGGTTTCTTGATGGCTGCCTCGGGTTCGGCGGTAGGACTTGGAAATATATGGGGATTTCCCACCAATACGGCTTCCAATGGCGGGGCTGCCTTTCTTTTTGTGTATCTCATATTGGCATTTGCACTGGCTTATCCGGTATTGATGGCTGAGTTGATTATCGGGCGTCACGCCAGGGCGAATGCGGTTACAGCCCTGCTGTCGATTTCTCCTGGTAAGAAGAGCAAATTGTTGGCGCGAATAGTCGGGTTTACCGGTATTGTTACGGTCAGCTTCATTCTGAGTTTCTATGCCGTAGTAAGCGGTTGGATGATAGCGCATTTTTTCGACCCATTAGCCCGACTGGTAGGCATGGACGGTCTGGCGCAATGGTTAACTCAGGATGCGGTCGTGCGAAACGGTTTGTTCGTTGTAATGTTCATGGTGCTTACCGTTTACATTATCAGCGCCGGTGTGAAAGATGGTATCGAGAAATGGGCATCCCGCCTGATGCCGTCGCTGATCGCCATCCTGGTATTACTGATTTTATATGTGTTGACATTGCCGGGTGCCTCGGATGGATTGCGGGCTTACCTGGTTCCTGATTTTTCCCGAATCGCCGACCCGGCGCTGCTGGTTAATGCGATGGGCCAGGCATTCTTCTCACTTTCCCTCGGCGTAGGAACCATGCTTGTCTATGGGTCCTACATTAGCAAACAGGAAAATTTGCCGGCCATAGGCGGTCTGGTGGCGTTGCTGGATATCGGCATCGCGGTAATGGCCGGGATGCTGATCCTACCTGCGATGTATGTTGCACTAGGCAACGGCGTTGAAATCTTCGATGCAGATGGTGGGCTTATCGCCGGGCCTGGTTTAATCGTGTCGGTCTTACCTGCATTATTCGACACCATGGGAGCCATTGGCGTGCCGGTGGCCATCGCGTTCTTCCTGTTGATGACAATTGCGTCACTAACCTCCTCAATATCCATGCTGGAAGTGCCGGTTGCCTACGGTGTCGAGTATCATGGTGTGCAACGTCGGGAAGCAGCCACCATAGTCGGCTTCATCATTACTATTATCTCGTTGATTATCGTGTTCAATTTCGATCCGATGTTCGATTGGGTAGTTACCGCAACGACAGAGTTCAGCCAGCCCCTGCTAGGATTATTCTTCTGCATTTTTGCTGCCTGGATTTGGCGCAGGAATGACATTCTCGAGGAAATTAAGCAGGGCAACTCGGAAGTAGAGTCTGGAATCTTCTGGAAAATATGGCCGATCTACATAAAGTTTATCTGCCCGCTTGCCATTCTGGTAGTTTACTTTCAGTAATCAACTGCAAGCCTGAACATTCTCCAATCGATTTGTCTTTACTGCAGTATTGAAGTACTGAATAGATATCAAATTGGTGCCTGACACTCCGCCTGCTGACTTACTCCAAACATGGGCGATGGCTAATCCTTGCATGTTGCGTGTCATCTCCAGGATCCCGGAACACGGGTGATATTGGAAAATAGATATGCTAACGTGCCAGCCTTGCAGGCGGCGAGTAGTGGACTCCATCAAGTCCACTCAAAACGCTGAACCACCAAAAAATAAATAATATAGAGGAATAGCCATGACTCCTCCCCATCCAAATGCTCTCACTGTTACGCCAGCGACAGGGCGCAGAAATTTTTTGAAGAGCCTGACAATTCTGCCCACAGGCATGTGTCTCGGTATGCTCGGTACTCCCTCTGCTTTCGCTCAGGAAAGCGTGGCAAATTCGGTAAAAGCGCTCGTATTCGATGTATTCGGTACCGTCGTAGACTGGCGCTCCTCCATTATCAGAGAAGGACAGCTACTGGCGGCCAGGAAAGGATTCGAAGTCGATTGGGCTGAGTTCGCCGATCGCTGGCGAGGTGGTTATGGACCGGCGATGAACCAGGTCCGCACCGGCGAGCTGCCCTGGACCAAGATCGATGATCTGCATCGCATGATCCTGGATGAACTGGTAGTCGAGTTTGGATTAACCGGGCTCAGCGAAGCGGAGCTGGATCATTTTAACAAGGCGTGGCATCGCCTAACGCCCTGGCCGGACACCGTTGGAGGATTGAACCGGCTCAAGACCAAGTATGTGATCGTCACCCTGTCCAACGGCAACGTCTCCCTGCTCACCAACATGGCCAAGAACGCTGGCATGCCCTGGGATGCGGTGCTATCGGCGGAATTAGCAAAACGCTACAAGCCTGACCCTGAGGCCTATCTGACCGCCGCAGATCTGCTCGGCTTGCCTCCCGAACAGGTAATGATGGTGGCGGCTCATCCCGGCGACCTGCGCGCGGCGGCTCGAACCGGGCTGCGCACTGCCTA
>DMJN01000213.1:16119-24301 GCA_003451715.1 Gammaproteobacteria bacterium
CTCCCGAACAGGTAATGATGGTGGCGGCTCATCCCGGCGACCTGCGCGCGGCGGCTCGAACCGGGCTGCGCACTGCCTATGTAATCAGGCCACTCGAAAGAGGGCCGGGGCGCACAGTGAACACTGACGCAGCGGGGGAATTTGATTACACAGCCACTGATTTTCTCGACCTGGCCAGGCAGCTGGGTGCCTAGTGCTTGCCGAGGGAGCCTAGCCTTGTCTGAGATCAAACTGGACCCCAACACAAAGCAGGAGATTGTTGGTCGCATCCAGCAGTATATGCTCGACGAGTTGCAGCTTGAAGTTGGCGGTTTCGATGCACAGTTTCTGTTGGATTATTTTGCGGAACAAGTGGGTTGCTACTACTACAACCAGGGATTGGCCGATGCGTTGAAGGCCTTCGAAAACAAGGTTGAAGAATTTTCCGATGTAATCTATCAGATGGAGAAAGACACCAACTGACCCTTCTAGTCCAAATTGACTCGTAAGGGTAGCCGGATGAAAAATTCACTGCCCGCATCTTTTTCTGACTTGAAGCTGATTTCCCCGCTAAGTTTTTCGATCATGCGTTTTACTATTACCATGCCGAGACCGGTGCCTTCCGGTTCTTTCTCTGATCCGGGTTGTTCCCTGGCGAAATCTTGAAACATGCGCTGTTGAAATTCTTCGCTCATGCCCCGGCCAGTATCACGAATAAATATTTCGATACCGAGTCGTCTTTGAAAATAGACAGCCTTGTAACCTAGCTCAATATTGCCTTTTTCAGTGAATTTTATCGCATTGGTTAATATGTTCATCAGAGCATGTTGCAGGCGAGGCTTGTCGGTTTGGACTAACAGGTTAGCAGAAGCATATTCAGTGGAGAGGTCCAATCCCTTCTCCATGGCAGAAGGGAGCAGCATGTCTTTAACTTCCGTCAGGAAATGAGACATTTCAACCAGTTCGAATTCGGGTTCAAAACTATCTGATTCCAGTTCCGCCATTTCCAGTAAATCATTGATCAGATTGTGCAGATGGTTACTCTGCCGGATTACAGTGGACATGTGTTGTCTAGTGGGTTCGTCGAGCTTGTTGGACTGTGCCGCCAACAGGCGTTTCGAATTTGCCAGAATCAAATGCACCGGAGTCAGGAATTCACGGGATACGTTTCTCAGGAAATCCCCCTTGGCCTTGGTTTCCATTCGAGCCTGGGCGAATTCCTCATTCATGGCGCGGATGAATTCAACCAACGAGAGCAACAACATGACAGCGGCGATCACTATCAGAGTCTGACTGATTATCGGCGCCATGGCACTGCGCTCGATGAAGTTAAATTTATAGAGAGAGAATAAACTCAGGGAGAGCAGGGTCATCGCCGAGGTGAAGAATAGAAACATAGCGACACGTGAACCTTGCAATGCGGTTACACCTGCCATGATGAAAACCGCGAATACAACCAGTACGCTGAGATAAATGATCAACGAAACATTCTCACTGCTGATTAGATCGAAAGGGATAATCAGGAAATAGAGGCCCACCGGCAGCATCGCGTAAGTCAGGAAGCGTAATACGATCTCCACGGAACCTTTGAAACGGCTGGTTAGACTCAGTGATTGACCGAGGAGGCAGAAACTCGCTACCACTACAGCGGCTGAAATATAAGCGGCGCGGTTATTAAATTCTCCATAGCTCCCCCACAGCCAGAGCCGGCCCATGCCTGATTGGGCGAGGAAATATGCAATCCATCCACCAAAAAAGAGGGTATAACCAAAAAATTGCTTGTCGCGCATAAAAAAGAAAAAGACTGAGCATGCACAGAAACACATTAGAAAGAAGGCAAAGAAAGCCCCGAAGAACGCCAATTGGTTCTATTGATTACGGGCCAGATCAGACATTGTGGTGAGCGTTAATGGAATCTCAACACCCGATTGAGAATAGGTGCGGAAGAACAGGCGGGTTTGTTGATTTGCGGTGGCTATTTCATAAGCTACGACTGGAAACCTGTAGGGTTGATCGAGTTCCGATACTGCAATCGTATCACCGGCCACCTTATGAACAACCACTTCCTCGGGTTGTACAAAATAGAAGTCGATACGATCCAATCCCGGACTATCCATGCTTAAGACCAGCTTTTCATTCAGCGCCTCATCCACGGAGATGACGATGGAGAACCAGTGTGCGGATTCCGACAGTCCAAAGGTAGGGATAACTTGTGTCGAGCGCTGCCACTGAATATCAGGCGCCATGATATCTTCCAGGGTAAGCTCGGTACTCACATCTTCGAAATGATCCAGGTAAAGACCCAACGCCACCGGTAGCTGATTTTGGCTTATATTGAGTTCGGCGGAAGAAACGCCTCCGCTGATAAGGAGTGCAGCAACGAGCACCAGAGCAAGCTGGTACGAGCGATTTAAACTAGCCGATGTATTAAGAAGTAGCCACGTGTAATACACGGGTATGAAAGTTCCTGAGTTGAAGAAACCGCTGCATTATAAGGTATGCCAGCGCTCTGCAAGCAGCGAAATGGGTAAACTAGGGAAAATTTCGATCAATGCAGGGTTTTGAGTACGGCAGGGATTGGTTGACTAAATCTCACAACCGTGTGAAATTGCGGGCTATCAACTGACGGCTGCCCACTGCGTGCGTAACGCTATGATTATAAGATTACCCAAACCAGTTTTAATGACGGTGTTCTGCGCTCTATTATCCGCTTGCAGTGAAACTGAACAAACAGCAGATCCCACTAGCTTAGCAGCCGAGGACTCAGGATTGTCTACATCTGAAGTAGCACCGGTTTCAACTAATCCGTTTTTTGCCGAGAGCCAGCTGTACCTGAATTATCCGCCTTTCGATCAAATCGAAAATGCTCATTACCTGCCAGCATTTCTGCGCGGTATGGCGGAACAGTCCGCCGAAATTGAAGCCATTGCACAACAGAGTGAGCCTGCAACATTCACGAACACCATTGTTGCCATGGAGCTCTCAGGGCAGCTGTTAAATCGTACAGCCAACGTTTTCTTTGCGATGTCCAGTGCCCATACCAATGACGAAATCCGTGCACTCGAACAACAACTCGCACCGCAACTCGCAGCCCATGATGACAGCATCATGCTGAACCGCGAACTCTTCGGCAGAATTAGCAGGCTCTATGAACAACGTGAGGAGCTCGCACTCGATGCCCAATCGATCAGGTTGTTGGAAGAGTATTACAGTGATTTCGTGCGGGCCGGTGCGGCCTTATCCGTGGACCAGCAGCAACGCATGAAAGAACTCAATGCACAAATTGCCACACTGCAGACTCGTTACAGCCAGCAAATCCTCAGTGAGATGAATGAGCTTGCAATTTTGGTCGATAGCCGGGAAGAATTGACAGGGCTGGATGAATCCCTGGTCGCCGCTGCCGAAGCCGAGGCTGATGAACGAGGGCTGCAGGGCAGATTCGTAATACCTCTACTTAATACCAGTGGCCAACCGGCTCTGGCTTCGCTGCAGAACCGCGCTGTGCGTGAAAGAATGCACAACACATCACTGTCCAGAGGAAACCGGGGAGGTGAATTCGATAATCGTGGATTGCTGGTAGATATTTTGCGGCTGCGGGCCGAGCGTGCCCAGCTGCTCGGCTTTGAGAATCATGCCCACTATATCCTGGAAGACCGTACGGCCCAGACAGTAGCTGCAGTTAATGGGCGACTCGCGGAACTTACGCCACCGGCAGTGGCCAATGCCAGGCGTGAAGCGGCAGACCTGCAGCAGATGATCTACGACGAGGGGGCGGATTTCGATCTCGCCGCATGGGATTGGGATTTTTATACTGAAAAAGTACGCGCAGCGCGTTACGAATTTGATGAAAGCCAATTGCGTCCTTACTTCGAATTGAACAACGTTTTACAGCGAGGCGTATTCTTCGCTGCGGAAAAGCTCTATGGGATCAGCTTTGAAGAGCGCACCGACTTACCGGTCTACCAGGAAGATGTCAGGGTGTTCGAAGTCTTTGATGCAGTGGGAACCACACTGGCCTTGTTCATAGCCGATTACTACGCCCGGCCCAGCAAGCGGGGCGGAGCCTGGATGGGTTCCTACATCTTGCAGAGCGATTTGCTGAATACCCAACCCATCCTGGCTAATCATCTCAATATCACCGAGCCGACCGGCAATGAAGCAACACTGCTGAGTTTCGATGAAGTGAACACACTATTTCACGAGTTTGGTCATGCATTACATGGCATGTTTTCAAATGTGGAGTATCCATACTTTTCAGGAACTCGAGTGCCTAGAGATTTTGTAGAATATCCCAGTCAGGTTAATGAAATGTGGGCGACCTGGCCCGAAGTACTGGCCAACTATGCCATTCACTACCAGACTGGAGAGCCCATGCCAGAAGAACTGCTGGATAAGGTGCTCTCTTCGCAGAAATTTAACCAGGGCTTCGCAACTACCGAATACCTGAGCGCATCAATTCTCGATCAGGCTCTGCACCAACTGGCTCCGGATGAAGTTCCAGATGCTGATCAGGTGATGCAGTTTGAATCTGAAATCCTTGAGGCTGCCGGAGTAGCAATGCCCGAGATTCCACCACGTTATCGCAGCACTTATTTCAATCATATTATGGGTGGCTATTCGGCGGGCTACTACTCTTACATCTGGAGTGAGGTTCTCGATGCCGATTCCGTCGAATGGTTTAAGGAAAATGGAGGCCTGACAAGACAGAACGGAGACCATTTCAGGCGCACGCTTTTATCCCGGGGAGCCAGTGAGGGTGCGATGGTTCTGTTCAGGAATTTTCGAGGGCGTGATGCCGATATAACACCATTGCTGGAAAGGCGCGGACTGAACTAGGGCCCCTCAATTCCCAGATTGATTCAATTCCGGCGATCAGGTGAATTGTCGCAGGGTAGCCGTTTGCTGACCACTGATTCGCAACAATAGCAGGCTCAGCTCATCCCAGGTATTGGCCCTCGACATGCCCTTAATCGACTGGTCGATGAGTCGGGCATGGTCCAGAAATTGCCACACCTGCCCTGTATCAATTCGTTCCAGCGCGTTGCCCACCGCCCGTTTGCGATTAAACCAGACATGGGCTGTTTGCATTATCGCGTTAACACCCTGGCCCTGTTGCTTTTTCTCTATCATCGGTAACAGACCGCGTAGCTCTCGGGTAATTGCCCCCACTATTGGGAGCGGAAAGATTCCTTCGGCACGCAATGCCATCAAAATCTTTTGTGAACGTACTGCGTCCCCCAATAGGGCGGCGTCAACCAACTGATACACGTTGTAGCGCGAGCTGTCTGCCACGACCTGCATGACGGTATTAACGTCCAGCTGCAGTGGAGATTTTTCGTCGGGCTTGGCCAGCAGTTTAAGTTTCTCGATTTCCTGCATGGCCGCCAGCAAATTGCCTTCTACTTTGTTTGCCAGCAATTCCAGCGCATCCGGGGCGGCATTAATTCCTTCTCGAATCAGCCGTTGAGCCAGCCAGGCGCCCAGACCCTCTCTATTGATGGGCCAGATCTGTACAAACGCTCCATTGGCTTCGATGGCCTTAAACCACTTGGTTTTTGCGGTACCACTTTCCAGCCTGGGGCTGATGATAAGCAGAAGAATATCCGGGCTGGGTTCATTAAGGTAATCAAGCAGCGCCTTGCGGCCGACATCTTCCAGCATGGCGCTATTGAGCCGACATTCGACAATTTTCTGCTGGGAGAATAAGGAAAGATTACCCACGGCATGGGAAAAATGTTGCCAGTCGAAACTGCGATCCACATTGAATACTTCACGCTCGAGAAAGCCCTGTTCGCGAAAGTGAAGGCGGATCTGATCGGCGGCCTCCTGCATGAGCAGCGTTTCATCACCGGATAGCCAGTACAGCGCAAGCCGCTGATTGTTGAGAGTGCGGTTGAGTTGCTCAGGCTTGATTTTCACTGGCGCGCTAGAAGATCAGCTGCCGGCCGCTTGCAGTCTGCGCATGAGCTGATTGACCAATTCCCGCCTCATCTCGGCAGCTATAATTTCAACTTCTTCCCGGTTGCCGGATATGTTTGCGATATCTTCGAAATAGGTTCGTTCGACGAACAGCGTTTCCGGCTCGATGAGTATCTGCTCGCCTCTGCCCAGGGCTATATCCACGGACAAGCGCATTTCGTATTGAGAGGCCCTAGCCCTGGGATTCACTGTGACAGGACGGCTAACCACCCGTTCATCGCTAATCGACAGCAGGGCCTGACCGGCCGCAGGTTCGATGCTATCCACCAGTTCAACGGCAACATCTGATACATCCAGGCTGCGTCGCAACAAACGGGAAAATTCACTGTTGGGCTGTTGAGAGATTAACTGGATGGAACTGAACTGTGAGGAAATAACATCGCCACCACGTAGAGTGAATCCACAAGCACTCAAACTGAGTATCCAGACACCAAGTAACAAGAATTGTAGTGGACGCTGCATAATTCAACTCACGACAACATTTACCAGTCTCTCAGGCACGACGATCACCTTGCGGATTGTCGCACCCCTGGTAAATTTCTTCACTGACTCATTTTCCAGGGCGAGTTTTTTGAGTTCGCCCCTGTCAATATCCCTGGCAACTTCGATCTTGCTGCGCAGCTTACCGTTTACCTGCAACACAATTAGCATGGAGTCTTGAGTCAGGGCAGCTTCATCCGCCAGTGGCCAGCTCGCGTCCATTACAGTACCGTCGTGTCCCAGATGGTTCCACAGGCTGTGGCAGAAGTGGGGCACTATGGGTGCCAGTATCAATATTGCCGTCTCCAGGGCTTCCTGGATGACCAGCTTATCGGCCTCACTGCTGGCATTATCCATGAAGCGCGTCGCCGCATTGAGTAATTCCATGGTGGCCGCGATGGCTGTATTGAAGGTCTGGCGCCGGGCATAATCGTCGCTGACCTTGGCAAGGGTCTGGTGGGTTTTCAGGCGCAGTTTTTTCTGCTCGTCATTGTATTGCAGCGATGCATAGTCTTTACAGGGAATAGCCTGGTGGCTGGCAACCATTTTCCAGAGCCGTTTGAGAAACCTGTAACTGCCCTCTACACCAGAATCAGACCAGTCCATGGATTGATCGGGAGGGGAGGCGAACATCGCGAACATTCGCACCGTATCGGCACCAAATTTTTCAATGAGCGGTAGTGGATCGACCGTATTGCCCTTCGATTTGGACATCTTGCTGCCGTCTTTTAACACCATGCCCTGGGTGAGCAGACGGGTGAAGGGCTCGTCGGAGTCAACCAGGCCTTCGTTGCGCAGCAGTTTATGATAGAAACGGGCATAGAGCAGGTGCAGAATCGCATGTTCGATACCCCCGATATACTGGTCTACTGGTAACCAGTAATCGGCGCGGCTATCCAGCATACTCTCATCCTGATCGCGACAGGCGAAGCGGGCGTAATACCAGGATGATTCCATGAAGGTATCGAATGTGTCGGTTTCCCGGCGTGCCAACCGGTGGCATTTTGGGCAATCCACTTCGAAAAACGACTGTAGCTTGCCCAGTGGCGAACCCGACT
The DNA here is from genome assembly GCA_003451715.1 of Gammaproteobacteria bacterium. Taxonomy (GTDB): domain Bacteria; phylum Pseudomonadota; class Gammaproteobacteria; order Pseudomonadales; family Pseudohongiellaceae; genus UBA9145. The sequence continues at coordinate 23,616 of DMJN01000213.1, forward strand.
CATCGAACTCCACGTCTTCGGGCAGGATGACTGGCAGGTCTTCGTCCGGCACTGCCACCGCGCCACAGTCGTCGCAGTTAATCATGGGAATCGGCGCGCCCCAATAACGTTGTCGAGATACGCCCCAGTCCCGCAGGCGATAGTTAACGGTTTTCTGACCCTTTCCCAACTCACCCAGATGCACGGCGATTGCCTCGAATGCCTGCTCAAAGTCAAGCCCATCGAACTGACCCGAATTAATCAGTATGCCCTTCTCAACATAAGCGGCTTGCTCGAGGTCACAGTTGGAGTCGGCTGAGGCGGGTTCTATTACCTGTTTGATGTCCAGGCCATATTTTTTTGCGAATTCCCAGTCTCTCTGGTCGTGGCCGGGCACGGCCATTACGGCTCCAGAGCCATAGCTCATCAGTACAAAATTGGCCACAAAAATCGGTACCTCGGCCTGACTGATGGGGTGAATCGCTTTCAGTCCCGTATCCATGCCGAGTTTTTCCATGGTCGCCAGTTCGGCTTCGGCGACCTTGATGTTGTTCTGCTGTTCAATGAACTGCGCCACAGACGGGTTAGAGGCAGCGGCTTTCGCGGCGATCGGGTGCTGAGGGGCTACGGCGAGGTAAGTTACCCCCAACAAGGTATCTGGCCTGGTGGTATACACAGGCAGACGCCTCAGTGAAGCATCGGATTCA
>DMJN01000206.1 GCA_003451715.1 Gammaproteobacteria bacterium
TCCTGGTTCCACAATGTGGATCTAATTTTTCATGAAGCGGGGCATGTCATATTCCAGCCCTTCGGACGTACCATGATGATTCTCGGTGGCAGCCTGTTTCAGGTGCTGCTGCCATTAATCCTCATGTTGGCATTTCTTATCAAGAACCGGGATGGTTTTGCCGCTTCCATATGCCTGTGGTGGAGTGGTCAGAGTCTCATGGATGTTGCTCCCTATATCGCCGATGCGAGTGTGCTGCTGCGCTTGCCTCTGCTGGGAGGAGGAACCGGGGCTGATTCTCCAGGTATGCATGATTGGGCAAATCTCTTAAGACCTAGAGGGTGGTTGCAGTATGACCAACAGATTGCCTTTGTAGTCGATTTTGTAGGGTCAGGTGTCTTATTAATGGCGCTGGCATGGGGTGGATTCATGCTCTATCTATACTATAAACAGTCGATAGCATAGAATTCCGACGGCCTTAACACCAGGTAGTGCCCTTGCCTTTCTCTGAGAACCGACTTTATTACGGCTACTGGATCGTCGTGGCCGGATTTGTTACCCAGTTTGTTGCCGTGGGTATGGCTAACTATGTGGTTGGCTCCTTCATGATTCCCATGACTGAAGAGTTTGGTTGGACGCGTGCCGAATTCACCGCCTCTCGATCCATTGGGCAGATTGTCATGGCTTGTACTGGCTTCGTCATCGGTTCCTATATTGATCGCTTCGGTGGCCGCCCATTCATTGTCAGCGGATCCCTGCTGCTGGCCATATCAATTTATAGCCTGGGTGGCATCGCTACTCTCGGGCAATGGCTTATTCTCAATGGGCTCATCCTGACCACGGGTGCCGCCATGATTGGTAACCTGGTGGTGAACGTCACCCTCGGCAAATGGTTCGTTGAACGCCGCGGTCGGGTAGTGGCGGTGGCCGGCATGGGTATTTCTCTGGCGGGTATAGTATTGCCACCGGTTGCCACATGGATGGTGGATGAATTTGGCTGGCGCAATTCCTGGCAGTTGCTAGGCATAGGAGCTGGCCTGATGACACTGCCGATGGCAATCCTGATGCGGCGGTGTCCCGAAGACTATGCTCTGCATCCTGACGGCAAGACCGAATTGGAATTGGCTTCAGGGCACGGCGAAGCTGCCAAGGCAGATTTCGATAGATCCATGACCCGTGCCCAGGCTATGCGTACCACGAGTTTCTATTTCCTGGTGTTGGCTTTCGGTCTCTTTCAGATCTCCATCACTACCATGTTAATTCAGACCATTCCGCTTATGACCGATGCGGGGTACTCTCGACTGGTGGCCTCCAGCATGATCTCGATCGCCTCGGTGCCGGCCTTCCTCAGCAAGCCGTTCTGGGGCATGTTGATTGATATTTACAGCCCACGAAAATTGGCTGCAATTGGTGCCGCGGTTACCGGTGCATCGGTTATGTTAATTGTGTTCAGCGTTGCCCGGCAGATGGACGTAATCGTCTACGCAGGTTTCTTGATGATGGGAATCGGTTGGGGAGGATTATTGCCTCTGCAGGAAGTCATCTGGGCTTCTTTCTTCGGACGTCGTTATCTGGGATCTGTGCGCTCTACCGCGATGCCCTTCACCTTCGGCATGTCGGCACTGGGTCCAGTGCTGGTTGCTTACTACTATGATCTGGCGGGTGACTACAATGCAGCATTGTTGGTCATCGCGTTCTGCAATATCGCCTCGGCGGTCATGTTATTTCGGCACTCCAGTACCACTCTCGCCTCTAATTGACGGGCTCAGAAGCTCTTCGAAAGCCACGTCGTGCGTGACACTGCAGTTTGGCCATCACAACTTAAAGCTGTGATCTTTATCACGTTTTTTGTGGTATGCCTCCATACAATAGATAAAAGTGCAGAGCGACAATATTGAAGAGTGAGACTTGGCACATCCTCAATGTTTGATATATACAGCAGAGAGCGGGTTTACCGAAGCAATGAATTTGTTGGTGTGTGATCTTCCTGATATCAAAGTGACCAAACCGAAGGGTTTGTCATCACATTTGTTTTTCCAGGCTTTTAATGGACCCAATGCCATCGCCTTCGCTCAATTGAGTTCCCGAACCCAGAATAAGCATAGACGTGTCCACTCCCTCAGTGGTGGCAAGGCTCAAAACGTTCCAGGCGTCAGTTATTGTTTGAAAATTATCGAAGTCTCCCATCAGTATCGTAATATGGGTGTCGGCTCGGCGTTACTCGATGAAGTCATCCGTTTCTGCATGGATGAGCGAGTCACCTCCATCTATGGAGAAGCCAAGGGCGATATTAAAGCGTTGCGGCATTGGTACCAGGAGAAGGGATTCGATATGGACAGTGTGGACAATATCCAGCTTCCGCTCACTGCCTGATCATTAACTGGCAGTTCTATAGGTCCTTCAGCATCGGCTCCAGAAAGGGCCAGACATTTTCCACAATCATGAATTGCGCTTCTGCCTTCGGATGGATGCCGTCGTTCTGCATGAGTTCGGGTTGTTGCGGAATACCCTCGATCAGGAATGGCACAAATGCCAGGGATCGCTCTTCGGCTAGCTCTCCGTAGATTCGAAAAAACGGTACTGTGTAGCGGGGTCCATAATTCGGTGGAATCTGGATTCCGGTTAGCAATATTTTACCTCCCGATGCTTCCACCAGGTCGATCATCTTCAACAGATTCTGCTTGAGTGTGGACAGAGGCAGTCCTCGCAGGCCGTCATTACCGCCTAGCTCCAGAATTACCAGGTCTGGTTGATAGCTATCCAGCATGGCAGGCAATCGAACCAGTCCACCGGTGGTCGTCTCCCCGCTGACGCTGCCATTGATAACCCGGTAGGGCCAGTCTTCATCTTCTATCCTGTTGCTGAGCAGTGTCACCCATCCGGATTCTTCTTCTATGCCGTAGGCGGCGCTTAGACTGTCACCAAACACCATAAGCGTATAGGGAGTATCCTCCGCTGCTTGCAAAGCAGAGGATTGAATCACCAGTAGACAGCTAACTAGTCTGATTAATAGGGCTTTCATCGCATCTATCGTAAAGCCAAAGGCAGAATATGGTAAACCCTGCTCTCGTGTGGCCGTATGAATTTCCAGAGTCTCCTTATTTTAAGGAGCCGACGCAAACCTTGGAAGTGTATTTCGACTATAATGCGGGCTGTTTTTTTATTACGGGCATTGCGCAGACCATGATTGAAACGAAAAACCTAGTCAAGGCCGTCGATACCAGTGAGGGTGTGCTGACCATACTCAAGGGAGTCAGTCTGCACATAGAACCTGGGGAGGCAGTGGCTATCGTTGGAGCCTCCGGGTCCGGGAAGTCAACCTTGTTGGGACTGATGGCGGGTCTGGACGGCGTCTCATCGGGGGATGTCATCCTCGATGGCCATAACCTGGCGCAACTGGATGAAGAACAGCGGGCGATTCTGCGGGGTCAGCTGGTGGGCTTTGTCTTCCAATCCTTTCAATTACTGCCTAGCCTGACCGCACTTGAAAATGTCATGCTACCAATCGAGCTGAAGGGGGATTCCGAGGCTAGAGAGAAAGCCAAGGGGCTGCTGGAACGAGTCGGACTGGAAGAACGCTGGCATCATTACCCGAACCAACTCTCCGGCGGGGAGCAGCAGCGTGTCGCTATTGCCCGCGCCTTCGCCACCCAAGCGCGTATCCTCTTCGCCGATGAGCCCACCGGTAATCTGGATACGGCAACCGGTGCGCGAGTCGTGGACCTGCTATTCGATCTCAATCGTGAGTTCGCGACAACCTTATTACTGGTAACACACGATGAACGCTTGGCACAACGCTGTGGCAGAATTGTGCGACTGGTGGCTGGAGAAATCGTCAGTGACGAGCGCACGGAAAATACCGAGGAAGCAGTCAGTGCCTGACTCAGCAGCTGTTTCACTGACCGACAACAAGCCCATAGGCAATCTCCTGGTTTTGGCCATGCGTCTACTCCGGCGTGACTGGCAGGCGGGTGAACTGCGGCTGCTATTCCTCGCCCTGATAATGGCGGTGACTTCGGTGACCGGTATCGCTCTGTTTACCGACCGACTGGAAAAGGCACTGCTCTTGGAGTCGGCCAATATGCTGGCTGCGGATCGTATAGTCAGTGGTCGAGGTAGCTTACCGGAACAGGTACTGGAGGAAGGTCAGTCCCGTGGTCTGCGTACTGCGGAGATCCTATCTTTCACATCCATGGTATTTTCCGAGACTGGCAACATGCTGGTGGCAGCCAAGGCCGTGACTAACGGTTATCCCCTGCGGGGCGATGTCATTATCGCTGACGCGCCCTTCATCAGAGGCGCGCCGATTCAATCCGGCCCACCGCCCGGTGAAGTATGGCTGGAATCGAGAGTGCTGCCAGCCCTCGGTATCGAAGTTGGGGATCCGGTCTATGTCGGTGAAGCGGAGCTGACTGTTGGCAAGATAATTATTGCCGAGCCGGATCGAACCGGTGGAGGTATGGTAGATAATGCGGGACCCAGATTGATGCTGCACATGGACGATGTGGAGCAAACCAATGTTGTTCAGTTGGGCAGCCGTGTCAGCTATCGATACTTGTTTGCGCACGACGAACTCGAGCGCCTGGATGAATTCGAAACCTGGTTCAGAGAACAGGAAGAATGGTATGGGCGATACTATATTCGAGATGTCAGGGATGAGAGCGAGGAAGTCAGTGAGGCACTGAATCGGGCAGAGAGTTTTTTGCTGTTGGGGTCGTTGTTCGCCGTCTTACTGGCCGGTGTGGCCATTGCGCTGACGGCCAAACGCTATAGTGAGCGTCACTACGACTATGTGGCAATTCTCAAAACTCTGGGCTGCACTTCTGCCCAGATCTCAACGATCTATATTGCTATTCAATTAGTGCTGGCCGCTATAGCAATTGTAGTGGGTTGTCTACTCGGTTACCTGGTACACCAGGGTATTCTGCAGCTGCTGCAAGAGATCCTGCTGGTTACACTGCCACCGGCAAGCTATCAGCCCTATGTGATCGGCTCTCTTACAGCTTTTGTCTGCTTGCTTTCCTTCGCTCTGCCACCGTTATTGGCACTTCGAGAGACACCACCGCTGCGAGTGTTGCGCAAGGATATGAGTCAGCAGAAAATCAGTGCGAACGTGCCCTATATATTTGGGATACTTGGCACTATTTTTCTGGTGTTCTGGTACAGTCAGGATCTGGTACTTACTTCGGTGCTCGTGAGTTCCGTCGCCGGCATCGCACTGTTTCTGTCAATCATTTCCTATTTATTTCTACGCTCCAGCGGTTCTGCTGGCATGAAGGCTGGCAGCGCCTGGATGCTGGCGATGACGGCAGCGCGACGCCGGCGCAAGCAGAATGTTTTGCAGGTGATGGTTTTTTCCGTGACGATCATGTCCATGTTGATCCTGACCCTGCTTCGCACGGACCTGATCGAAGAATGGCAGGCACAGTTACCGCAAAATACGCCCAATCACTTCATGATGAATATCACGGCCGGACAGATCGAAGGCATGCAAAATTTCTTTGCCGAAAACGGCGTAGAAAGCAATGCCTTCTACCCCCTCATCAGTGCCAGGGTCACACGGGTTAACGGAGAACTGCCCGATCCTGCTGACGAGGGAGAGAATGAAGTTACCGGCGGCACGCTTACCGATGGTAATCAGCTGGATGATGTCGAATTGGATGACGCGGCAACGGCTGCCCTGTCAAACCCACAAAGCGATGCGGCACCAGACTCGAATGAGCAGCAAGCCTCGTCCGGTGGAACTCGCGTACGGGGTCGATTGAGCCGCCGCCAGGTAACTTGGGCGGACGAGATGCCCGACGACAATTTGATTACGGCGGGAAACTGGTGGGGAGCAGACGCACCCGCTGGTTTCGTTTCGATTGAGCAGGAGTATGCCTCCTGGTTGGATCTTCAGATAGGCGATCGGCTGGAATTTGAAGTCAATCAACAGATCGTCAGTGCCGAAGTGAGTAGTTTTCGCAGTGTGCGTTGGGACAATATGCAGCCTAACTTCTTCATCATCTTCTCCCCCGGAACCATCGATCATCTCGGTGCTACTTTCTTATCGACTGCATTAATGGAGCGGGAGCAGAAAATTCTGTTAAACGATTTAGTTCGCCTGTTTCCAACTGTTGTCATTATCGAGATCGATGCCTTGATTGAGCAGATTCAAACTATCATCGCCCAGGTAACCTCGGCAATCGAGCTGATTTCGGTACTGGTATTGTTGTGCGGTGCGCTGGTGCTACTATCCAGTGTTAATGCGACCTTGGATGAACGCTTTCATGAAAACGCTATTCTTAGAACGCTTGGTGCAGGCAAGAAACTGATACTCAGCAGCCTGCTAATCGAATTTGCCTCTATCGGTATGGTCGCGGGGCTGATAGCCACAATCGGTGCCGAAGCCAGTCTCTACTATCTCCAGGAACAGGTATTCGAACAGGAGTTTTCTTTTCATTACTGGGTGTGGATAGCGGGGCCGCTGCTGGGCATGCTGATAATCGCAGGGCTTGGGCTTAACTCGACCCGCAAGGTGGTCAGTATCAGCCCGTTGAATGTGTTGAGAAGAGTGGTCTGAAACCCAACAAGAGGATGCCTCTTGTTCAGAGCATCCCTGGTATGCAAATCCTACGCATGAAGAAGCCAAATTCAGGCGAAACGCTTGATGGTATTTCTTATTGGTGCAAGATAGCTACCCCCGAACAGCAGCAGATGATTCAACAGGTGGTAAAGATTATAAAGAGGCGCCCGCTCGTGCCAGTTACCGTCCAGGTCTGAGTGTTCGGCATAGCAGTGGTAGAAATCCCGAGGGAATCCACCGAATAGTTCCGTCATCGCCAACTCGGCTTCGGCCCACCCCCAGTAACTGGCTGGATCGATCAGTGCCGGATTCCCCAGTTCATCGCAGTGCAGGTTTCCTGACCACAAATCTCCATGAATCAGTACCGCGGGCTGCTCAGGAATCCACTCTGCAAGCCTGGTGGCTATACTTTCCAGACCATTGAGGTCTTCCCGGGTTAATAAGTTTCGATGAAACGCCTGCGAAGCCAGTTTCAAGATTCGATAGTTCGCAAAAAATTCATATCCATCGACCGTGAGGGAATTCTGTTGTGGCGTAGAGCCGCAGTAATTGTCCAGGGTGAATCCGAACCGTGGGTGGGGGTCGCCGTGTAAATTCGCCAGGCCCTCACCCAGTTGTTTCCAGAAATGCGTGCCAGGAGTGCCCTGGCCGAGATCCTCCAGCAGCAGGAAGTCGTCTTCGACATGGATCACATTGGGAATCCGCAGAGCACCACACTTAGCGAGGGCAGTCAGACCGACCGCTTCGGAATGAAACATGCCGTCAGGAGCCTGCTCGTGCTGTTTGAGAAAAATGGAACCGCCGGCGTCCATAGTCAGGCGCTGGGTGTCGTTAATGCAACCCCCATCAACAGACTCCTGTCTGACGATATTGCCGAAACCATTATCGGCCAACCACAATGCAAAACTAGCTACCATGTAGCAGTCTACGACCAAAATACTCGTTGGTGGAAGGGCAGTCGGTACATAGATGGATCAGGCCCGGTACGGGAATGCATCCTCTGTACCGGGCTGAATCCTGTAGACGGCCCGGTGTATGGGGTTATAATCGAATTTCCTGACAAAAGAATTGCTATACCGCCCGAGGATGAAGATGCGTTTACTACCAGTCAACAGGCTCCAAATACTGCCGCTGCTGCTGATTTTCAGCTGGGCCAGTGTTGGCGTGTCTCAGACGCTGCGAGAGGTTACCGATGAAGTGTGTAGCTACGGTAATTGCGATGATGGGCGCGGTACACTAGAACTCTCGACACCCTGGGGTAAGGGTTCCTATGTGGGTAATTTTCAGGATGGGGAGTTCCATGGGCAGGGCCGCTTGGAGATTCCAATTTCATTTATCGAAACGGAAGTCTATACAGGTAACTGGCGGCGCGGAGTGCGTCAAGGCCGGGGAACCCACTGGAATGGCAAGGGCAAGCTATACATCGGAAACTGGCGAGATAACAAGCGCAACGGAATTGGATCGTATTTCTTTAATTTGCCGGAATGGCGTGAAAATGAACATTCCGAGTTCTGGTTAAAAGATAACACGGAGAATTACACTGGAGAATTTGTCAATGACCACTATCAGGGCCAGGGCACCTATCGCTGGCCTGACGGACAAAAGTATGTCGGCGGATTTTTCGCCAGTGCCAAGCACGGAGAGGGGATGTTCTACTATGAGACCGGGACATCCAGGCCGCAGTATTGGGAATACGGCGATTTTGTAAGGTAGACAGAGGATCTTCTGCACCCGAGTTTGCTTACTTAATCATCTGCGAGAAATGCCCACACCTATAGTCTGTTTTTCCTGCAACAAATATGCACAAGGAACCTTCTGAATAAGTAGTTGGCTACTCTTGCTTACAGCAAGATCACTCAAGCAATGCGCTGCTGTCATGAGATTTATTTTATGGATTTAGAATCGCTTCGGCGTGAATATATGAAAGATGGTCTTCGACGTGATGACCTGGCGGTTGATCCATTCGATCAATTTGAGCTATGGATCAAACAGGTATTGGAGTTGGGCATCGTCGATCCGACTGCGATGACGATTGCGACGGTGTCAGAAACAGGGCAGCCCAGCCAACGCATCGTCCTGTTGAAACATTTCGACAGGCAGGGCTTCGTGTTCTATACCAACTATGGCAGTCGCAAGTCTTTGGAGTTGGATAGCAATCCAAGAATAAGCCTGCATTTTCCCTGGCACAATGCCGACCGCCAGGTAAAAGTGTGTGGAGTCGCCGATAGGATTCCAGCCTCGGACTCCCTCAAGTATTTTGTGTCACGTCCCCGCGACAGCCAGATAGCGGCCATCGCTTCAAAGCAGAGCAAGGTGCTCACGTCTCGATCTTTTTTATTGAATCAATTCGAATCGCTTAAACAGAAGTTACAATCCGGCGAGGTGCCATTTCCCGATTACTGGGGAGGATACCGTGTAAAGGCACATGAAATTGAATTCTGGCAAGGGGGTGAGAATCGCCTGCACGATCGATTTCGCTATTCCTTGCAATCAGACAGTACCTGGACCATCGATCGGTTGGCACCGTAAGATCACTACACAGTCTTTATGCAGGTGGCTAGCTGGGTCGCCACTGCTTCAGTTTCTTCTTTTCCAACACCTGTTTGAGACGTGCATACTGGGGTATACCGTTCCTATAAGGTGGGTAGTCTTCTCCCTTGATCAGTGGTGCGAAATACTCCCTGGCCTTGTCGGTAATGTGAAAACCGTCTCGAGTGATGTAGTTGCGTGGCATCATTTTTTCCACATTGGCTACTTCGGACAATTTAGCTTCGCCGATACGCCAGGTGTATTTCTTAGCCTTGCCGCGAATAATGGTAGGCATCACAGCATTCTTACCCTCTAGCGCAAAGTCTACGGCTGCCTTGCCGACGGCATAAGCCTGCTCGACATCGGTAGCCGATGCGATATGGCGTGCAGCGCGTTGCAGGTAATCGGCCACGGCCCAATGGTATTTATGCCCCAATTCGTCCTTTATCATGTTTGCGACGAAGGGTGCGACCCCGCCGAGTTGCACATGACCGAAGGCATCAGTGGTACCCGCGTCGGCAAGAAATTTTCCATTCGCATAGTGGGCGCCTTCGGAAACAACGATTGCGCAATAACCATACCGTTTTACACAGCTCTGTACTTTTTTGAGGAATTTTTCTTTGTTAAAAGCAATCTCGGGAAACAGAATGATGTGTGGCGCATCGCCCTTCTGTTCGGATGCCAATCCGGCAGCGCCTGCAATCCACCCTGCATGGCGGCCCATGACTTCCATCACGAACACCTTGGTAGAGCTCTCGCACATCGATGCGACATCCAGCCCAGCCTCTCTGATCGACACCGCAACATACTTGGCGACTGAACCAAAGCCGGGGCAGTTATCAGTAA
>DMJN01000103.1 GCA_003451715.1 Gammaproteobacteria bacterium
GCGCAAAATCTCGGTAGAAGGAATCCCATTGGCGCTCTCCCCAGAAATCGTCGATCAGCAGAAAACCGCCACGCAGCAGATATTCCCGCAGATTCTCTACTTCCCTTGGTTTCAGGGAGAGGCCACCGTTGCGACCCATCTCCAGGGCATAGAGAAAGGGATAGTCAAAAATCTCCTCGTCATCGAAGCGCAGCACAATTGGTTGACTCATTACTCGTACGTTAGTGAGTCTCGCCACGCCACGCAGGAAATTCTCATCGGCAGCTGGAAAGTCCGTTAGCCAGGGACCGCCGTAATAACCGCCAGAGAAATAGCTGTCGTATTGCACACGGACGAAGGCGAATTCGCCTGCGATATCATAAAGATCTGGATTGTCCAGCTGCGCCCGGGATGGCTGGGCAATAGGTAGAATCAGTAACGCCAGGGTGAAAAGTTGTAGTCTCATGGGGCTGAACGATCATATTCACGGGATTGACCGCCACTAGTTTGTATCGACAAGCTGCTAAGATCAAGTTATTGTCAGGAGTCAAACCCTGCGGCGGTCTACATTACCATGAATCGTTTGTTTAACAGATGCCACTCTCTCTGTCTGTGTGTTTCCTTAGTGCTCCTGCCGCTGGCTGCTCTAAGCCAGGACCAGGTCACTTTAAGCAATGATGTGCTGCGAGATATTCAGCGCTACCAGGCTCAGTTGGAGGAGTTGGAATCCGAATTCGGCCCCTTGGACAGCAGCCTATTGGAACCCCTTGGCGCCATCGCAGTATTGTTAAGCCGGGCCGGTGCCTATCAGCAGGTAGCCGAGATTCAGACTCGTCAAATGGCCCTGCTGCGTACTTCCTTGGGGCTCGAGCATCCAGACCTGGTGCCCATGGTGCGTGCCATCATCGATAATCAACGACGCCTGGGTAACTGGCAGGAAATTTCCGATCGTCTCGAACACATTCGGTTTCTACAGGCGGCTAACCATGGCAATGAGTCTGATGAGATGTTTACTGCCATCGAGAACCAGGCCCAGTGGTACCAGACGCGAGTCGCTATCGATGGATCGACCTCACCAGCACACAATTTCATGAAGGCACATGAGCTGTACGAAGAGTTGGAAGACCTTGCCGAAGATCGCTTCGGTGAAGACAGCCCAGAATTGATTCCCTGGTACTACAAGCGTGCCACCAGTTTTTCGCGCATGGTGTCGCTGTTGAACAGTGATGAAAGATGGTCTGGGCGTATGCTTCAGGAAGTAATCCGTGCCGATGGCACCATGCGGCTGGAGCAATACACCCCACGTGGGCTATCGAGTAACAATTTTTTCTTCGGCAATGGGCGACGTACCTCGGTGCTCAATGGAGATCTGTTGATCGGGGAGGCGTACCTGCGCGATGGATTGAGCCTGATCAACAAAATAAGCGACATCGCTGAGCAATCGGCTAATCTCGAAATGGAAGCGATGGCCGACCTGTATCACGGCGATTTCTATGTGTTGCTCAATCGTGGTACTGGCTCGCGCGACTACCGCAAGGCTCATGAAAAATTTCTGCAGGCCGGTATAAGCCTGCAACGGCTGGAGGCAGTGTTTAACCGCCCGATGCCAATACCGATGGTGGATTTCTTCAGCAGTTTCTCTGAGTTGGAAGCCTACCAGGCTGCGAATCTGGCACGGCTGCAATCGAATTCCACAGCGAGAACCCACGTAGGCACATTTACTGCCTGGCACGAAGACGCACGATCCATCCTCAAACCGGTTACTGACGATCCATTGCTGAGGATCGATTTAGCTTATGAAATGGTGGAATTGAATTTTCGTTTGAGTTCCCGAGGCAAGGCTTCTTCCATCAAATATGTCGTGGAGCGAGATGCAACTAGTGTCGATAGAGAAGCCTATCGTGCCCTGCGCGACATACGCTTCAGACCCGCCATTATCGAAGGCAAGCCCAAGCGACTTCGAGAATTACAGCTGCGTTACCTTTTGTTTGAAGGATAGTCTGGTGTTGGTATCTCTCGGGGTTTCTGCCTTCGACAATCTGGATTTTGGTCGCTTGGCGGAAGTAGCGATACGATTGAAACAATATGAGTTTATGCTCGCGACTTCACCTCTGCGCACCGAACAGGGCATGGGTTTGCCGCCGAATCCACCAGCTCTACTTTGAGGACGGGCCAGGAGTCTTTCTTTGCTCGCTTTATAGTAATCCGTCAGCTCTTTTTAATCATGTTGAGTTGCGATATGCTCAGCCGCCATGAACCAGACAGATACCATCTGGCGTAGTCTGGAGTTCAGGCACTATCTTGGCTCCACGGCTTTCTCTGGAATCGCCTTCGCCATGCAGCAATTGCTGCTGGCCTGGATATTGATTGGGATTCTCGAATTACCAGCCACTCGGGTAGGTATCATCCAGGCGGTAGTGGGTATCCCCGGCATCTTCCTCATGCTGTTGGGAGGTGCGAAGGCGGATGGCATCGATCCACGCAGCCTGCTCATCCAGGTGTATTCAGTTGCACCGTTATTGCCGTTGTTCCTGATCGTTATCATCAATTTTGAGTTGTTGAGTATCTGGTCCGTTCTCATCTGGGGTCTGGGAATGAGTGTGGTGGTTTCCTATTCGAGTCCGGCACAGCAGGCTATCCTCAACCGGGTGGCGAGCAGTGAAGTTCAGAAGGCGGTGTCGGCAGCGACCGCAATCGGATTCATGGTGCAGATCCTGGGGCTCGGTGTGGCAGGCACCATGGATGCCCTCGGCCTCATTCCAGTATTGAGTTTTCAGGCACTATGCGTAGGGCTGGGTGCCTTCGCGGTACGTCGGCTCAACCCGCATACACCCACCCAAACCAGCACCGAG
>DMJN01000097.1:0-3673 GCA_003451715.1 Gammaproteobacteria bacterium
CGAAAGGGCGATGGCTGATCAGAGCGCAGAGATGGACTACGGCGCCGCCGCCGCCCAACTCGCCGAAGCGGCTGCCCAGCTTCGTGCGCTACGCCAGCTTAAGAATCGAGCGAAGTGATTACGGGAGTCCAGCGGAAAAGGTTTAAAGAAAGGTAGCGAGAGCTACCTTTTTTTTTGATACTCTTTTATTTATTCAACGAGCACAAACAACAAACTGAGAAACAAGGTCAAAACAAATGGAAGTCGTAATTCTGGCAGCCGGCAAGGGCGCTAGAATGTTTTCGGACAAACCCAAGGTATTGCACAGTATCGGTGGAAGCGCCATGTTGGAACACGTGGTGCGGGCCGCGCATGCCCTGCGTCCTCAAAAAATTCATACCGTCATTGGTTTCGGTGCACAACAGATCAAAGACTATTTTGCCCGTAGCAATACTGCCGATTTGAACTGGGTGCTGCAGGCAGAGCAACTTGGCACGGGGCATGCGGTCCAACAGGCAATGCCTGGCATTAACATCAAGGATGGCGAAAACCAGGTACTGGTGTTATACGGCGATGTACCACTGATACAGACAAGCACACTACAAGAATTATTAAGCCAGACAGGCGTCGAAGCACTTGCCCTGCTAACTGTGCTGGCGGAGAACCCAACAGGCCTGGGTAGAATCATTCGTGATAAGGCAGGAGAGGTTACCCAGATTGTAGAAGAGAGAGATGCCGGCTCGGAACAAAAGAAGATTAATGAGGTCAACAGTGGCATTATGTGCGTTCCAGCTACAAAGCTGGCGCGCTGGTTAGGCGAGATTCGCAACGATAACGACCAGTCCGAATATTATCTGACCGATCTTATCGCGCTGGCGGCGGCTGAGAACTACCGGATCAATGCTATTACGCTGGCGGATGAGATTGAAGTTCAGGGCATCAATGACAAGACCCAACTGGCCTTGTTGGAGAGACACTACCAGATGAACAAGCAGCAGCAACTATTGGACCAGGGCGTGACCTTGCGTGATCCTGAGCGGGTGGACATCCGGGGCGAGTTAAGCTGTGGCAAGGACTGTGTAGTCGATATTAATGTGATCTTCGAAGGAACAGTGTCTCTGGGCAACAATGTAGTTATCGGCGCAAACACAGTCATAAAGGACGCAGTAATCGATGAGGGGGCTCATGTATTGCCCGGCACTAACATTGATGGAGCCACTATCGGAGCCAATTCTTTCATAGGCCCCTACGCAAGAATTAGACCTGGCACTGTGTTGGGAGCAAATGTAAAGATCGGTAACTTTGTAGAGACCAAGAACGCAATTTTGGGCGATGGCTCCAAGGCAAACCATCTAGCTTATATCGGGGATGCCGAAATTGGCAGCAACTGCAACATCGGTGCCGGCACTATTTTCTGTAATTACGACGGTGCCAACAAGCACAAGAGTACTCTGGGAGACAATGTGTTTATTGGCTCAAACAGTGTTCTCGTCGCACCGGTCGCGCTAGCGGATAATGCGTTTGTAGCCGCAGGATCGGCGGTTAACTGTGACGTCCCAGCGGATAGCCTGGCTGTAGCAAGGGGCAAGCAGCGCAACATTCCCGACTGGAAGAGGCCAACCAAAGAGCAGTAAGGACGCCAGCATCATATGTGCGGAATAGTAGGAGCCATAGCGCAGAGAGAGGCCTCCAGGATCCTGCTGGAAGGTCTCAAACGCCTGGAGTATCGTGGATACGACTCAGCCGGCCTGGCGCTGGTTAGTGGTGCGACGAACAAGATTTCCACCATAAAGACCGTTGGCAAAGTAGGCAAACTGGTACAGGCTGCCAAGAAAGCCGATACCCGTGGAAAGCTGGGCATAGCCCACACCCGCTGGGCTACACATGGCAAACCGACGGTTACCAATGCCCATCCGCACAACTCCCATAACCAGATTTCCGTGGTGCATAACGGCATTATTGAAAACTACGTGCCGCTTCGGGACAAATTGATCGCGGATGGCTACGAATTCAAAACTGAAACCGACACAGAAACTATTGTTCATCTGATTCACCAGGCACGCAAAGGCGGCAAGGTCTCGCTTTTGTCTGCGGTTAAAAAAGCCATCAAGAAACTGCATGGAGCCTATGGCTTGTGTGTTATCGATGACACACAATCGGATCAGCTGGTAGTAGCCCGCAGCGGTAGTCCACTGGTCATTGGTGTGGGCATAGGCGAAAACTTTATCGCGTCAGATCCCATTGCTCTCGGGCAGGTCACCGACAGCTTTATCTATCTAGAGGAAGGTGATGTCGCCCGGGTAGGTCTGGATGACTATGAAATCTGGCACCATAGTGAACGGGTTGAGCGCCCTGTGACTGCCGTACAAAACAAAGCCAAGGATGCGGAAAAAGGTGGATACAAACATTTCATGCTCAAAGAGATTCACGAACAACCCCAGGTTATAAAAGACACACTGGATGGTCGCATCAGCGGAAACAAAGTGTTGGAAGAAGCCTTCGGAATTAATTCGAAGGACATATTCGATAGAGTAAAGACAGTTCAGATCGTGGCATGTGGTACCAGTTTTCATGCCGGACAGGTAGCCAAATACTGGCTGGAATCAATTGCGAAAACCCCATGCCAGGTGGATATTGCCAGTGACTACCGTTATCGCGACATAATTGTGCAACCCAACACCTTATTTGTCACAGTTTCACAGTCTGGCGAAACAGCCGATACGCTGGCGGCATTGCGCTACGCAAAAACCAAGAAATATGTCGCAAGCCTGGCAATATGTAACGTTGCCATCAGCTCGCTGGTTCGGGAATCTGACTTCTGCCTGCTCACCATGGCGGGGCAGGAAATAGGCGTGGCTTCTACCAAGGCATTTACGACTCAGCTGGTATTGCTGCTGCTTCTTTCCATAGTACTGGCCCGCAGAACCGGGCTGCGCCCCAAGAAGGAAGCCAGCCTGGTTAGTGAGTTGGCAAGACTACCGGCACTGATCGAGAAGGCCCTGCGCTTGAGCAAGGAAATTCGAACGACCTCCAAGCAGTTTTCCGATAAGAATCACAGTCTTTTTCTCGGGCGGGGTATTGCTTACCCGGTGGCCAAGGAAGGCGCGCTGAAACTGAAAGAGATATCCTATATTCACGCCGAAGCATATCCGGCAGGTGAATTAAAACATGGACCGCTGGCACTGGTAGATAGCAGTATGCCGGCCATCGCCGTGGCACCCAATGATGACCTGTTGGGTAAACTGAAAGCCAATCTCTCTGAGGTTACCGCCCGTGGGGGCAAACTGTATGTGTTTGCCGATGAAAGTATCAAGTTCGCCAGCGACAAGAGCTGCAAGGTGATAAACGTCCCCAATTGCCCTGATATTCTCGACCCCATCGTGTTTACCGTACCACTGCAGCTGCTCTCCTATCACGTCGCCATCATGAAAGGCACGGACGTGGATCATCCACGCAACCTCGCCAAGTCGGTAACGGTGGAGTAAGTTTGGAAGACAATTCTCCTTATTAATTCTCCATAAACTCTCTATAAATCCCCATAAAAGTAAAAAGATTAATCTCGTAATTTCTGTTGATTCTAAACTTTCCTTTCTTAGAGGGTTATCAAGGTATCAAGAGAACTTAATAGAGATTATTAAGAACTTAAGAGGGAACTCATGGACGTATAAAAACATATCCGAATATCTCGTTTCCA
>DMJN01000097.1:3778-3930 GCA_003451715.1 Gammaproteobacteria bacterium
GTAACCGTGGAGTAGTTTCCAACGCATGGGTTCCAGAGGTGGATTATTATCTCTGTTTTACCGCAACTTTAACGTCCTCTCGACTCTCTAATCCTGCTCCATATTCTGAATACCAAGAGTTCCTTCACGACAAGTGTACCCCGTCAGCACCT
>DMJN01000286.1 GCA_003451715.1 Gammaproteobacteria bacterium
CCATTTGTTTGACGACGGACAATCCGCTTGTCTGGATCGCTGCGAGAAAACTGACAATGGAAAGTGAGAAGGCTTGTGATGACTATGTAGTAGATGATACAGGATGTTCATTGTCTTACGCAGAAAATCTACTTTGGTTGGTCAAGTCGATTAGCGGAAACAGCAGATTGCAATCTGCACAAATGTTGGGGCATAGATCTCAACTATCGCAGCGAATAGATCATATATTGAATGCCGATTCTGGCTGCTATTTGGTCAATCGAAGCAGCAGTATACCAATTCTTGTCATGGCAGCATTGTTGGCTGCTCCCTACTCGAGTCTGTCCTTTTCGGTCAAAGTTGAAAAAAGTGTAATTGTCGCAGACACATCTATCCTGGTTAAGTTCTTCCCGAAAGGATCTGCAGAGTTTCATGAATTTATGATTGCAACGGGGAAATAGTACCTACACTAAATATTCTTAACGGTTGAACTCTGAGCTGGTGGTAAACCAAGGAGGAAGATATGAATGTTCTGGTACAGCGCCTATTCAAATACAATTCCATCGTTGTAGCTGCTATTTTTATGACATTCCTGATGTTCTATTTCATGCAGTTCCTCGTGGCTCCTGATTGCAACAGGCAACGGACAATCGATGTTATCAAACTAATCGATGCTACTGTGCCTGAGTTCAAACAAGAACTGCTTCTAGATATTCTAAAACCCGAACCTATACTTGATCTAACACCTCCTGTTATTGAACTGCCGACTTACACTTCCACGCTAGATGGCGTACCAAGCATGGTAACTGGCTGGAATATCACTGAGCCGGTAATCCTTACAACGGAATCTATTCCCCTCGCCAGCAATATCATGGTGCCGCTTATTCGTACCACCGCGAATTACCCGCAACGTGCATTGGCCCGAGGCATCGAAGGCTTTGTTGAACTGTCCTTTACCGTAAACGAATTGGGAAATGTAATTGACCCAATCATTCTCCGTGCAGATCCTGAGGGTTACTTTGAGAGATCAGCCCTGCAAGCCATTACCAGATGGAAGTACTCGGCCGCTGTGGAGGATGGTGATCCCGTGCCAACTTATGATGTCAGGCAGCGTATCGTATTTCAGATAGAACAGTAGGGACTGCTCAATACGTCAATCTGTGACAATTCGGCAGAATAAATCATCAACAATTTTGGATTATACCTACCGGCATTGGGTGATTTGGAAATTGAACTTTGCAAGTAATTGAAGTTTCATTTTTTTTCCTGATTTTCGTATTCATTCTACGACTGCTGGTTGAATCACTTCGTTCACGTGTCAGCTCATCGCATTTGGTGATCGTGGGTTTAACACTTCTTGTTTTAAGCGGCATATTCGAAGGATTGCGCTGGCAACTGATTCCTTCCTATTTGGCTTTTAGCCTTTTGGCACTTGGAACACTGAAGAGAATCCCGAGTAAATTGCGCTGGCGAGTATTAGCAGTAGTACCTATCGCCGCTTTGTTGCTTATCTCAATTTCTCTAAGCTCATTATTCCCAGTCTTTAACTTGCCTGAGCCTGGCGGTCCTTACCGCATCGGTACTTTCAACTATTCACTCGTAGATAATTCAAGAATAGAAAGATTTGAGCCAACAAAGAATCGAGAATTGTATGTGCGTGTATGGTATCCCTCTGCCGAATTGCTCGAAAGAGAGGTTCCAGTTCGCACGCTGTGGCAGGATCTGTATGCCGGTGATTACGACTTGGTAAGTTTTTTCACCAACTACCTGAGCCAGGTTGAAACACACTCACAAATTGAATCAGCTATCGCCCCAGAAGAACAATTTCCTGTGCTCGTCTTCAATCATGGCATGAACGCATTTCCGGAGCAGAATACTGTCTTGATGGAACACCTTGCCAGTCATGGCTATATCATTTTCAGCATTGCGCATACCTATCAATCGACAAAAGTTTTCTTAAGCTCCTCTGAGAAAATACTGTTTACCACTCGCACACCAAAAGATCTTGGATATGCTGAAGACGAAGATCGCCCAATCACTGGCGTTAGAGCGCTGGTTAGGACAGAGGATGGATCCGATAATTCCTTGTTGGACGAACAGCTTTTTGCAATTTTCGATAGATATAGGAGAGCCGCAAGTGAGACTGAAAAGAGAAACCTGGTCGAAGAAGTAATTAGGGAGCGCGAGCGATATCTAATCGGGCCAGGCACGACCTCCGATACTTTATACAACTACTTTTATGGCCGCATGACTGCAATGGGGAGTTTTGTGCAAACCTGGGTCGAGGATATTCAGTTTATCGTGGATGAGATGACAAACATCAATGCTCCAATAACCGGATTCGTGCAGGCGCTGAACACCGAGCGACTTGGAGTATTTGGCCATTCATTCGGCAGTTCGGCTGCTGGTGAATTCTGCAAGCTGGATGATCGCTGTAAAGCGGGTATCCACATGGACGGCAATCAGTCCGGTTACAACTGGGATAAACCCCTGCTGGCTCCCTTTCTGGCTATGTACAGTTGGTACTTCTTTGGTGGTAACGATTTTGCCTATAAATCCTCCAATCATGATTTCTGGAATATGACTATTAGTGGATTGGATCACATGGATTTTACTGATTTAGGATTGGCTGTGCGGGGATTACAAGGGCGTGGCATGATGGGAGATGTGGACAATGAGAAGGCACTACGTATCATAAATCAGGTTGCACTTTCGTTTTTTGATCATTACCTGAAAGAAGCCCCGATGCGAACAGACCTGCTGCAAAAATTCCCAGAACTCACACTTGAGCTATTCGAGAAATAGAAAAGGTGATACTGACACGTTAACTCTCTTTAAGTAACAATTGTCGGGTGAAATCATCAATTGGGTACAAACGCTACCGATTACCAGCAGAAATAGTCCAATATCCTCAAGAGCATCCAGCCGATCACTCACTTTGCCCCGGAACTTCAGATCATGCTGATGGTTTTTAATCATGTTTGGAGAGAGCCCATTCTTTGGTGGCAGTGACCTGGCACCCCATTACTCCGGGCTCACGTTACTTTTTTACCAATAGACTTACACGGAGATAGCTTTTATTCTCTTTGTGCCCGGCCGCCGAATCGTAAGAACGGCCAACATGGAGTTACAGCTATGCCCGACAAACGTGATAGCAAAAAGCGCGATGCAAAGCAGCAGAACAAGAAGGGCCTGAGCAGACGAGATTTCGTCAAGCAAGGCGCTGTCGCGGGATTGGGGGCGGCTGCGATAGTCGGGCATGATGAGGCGCAGGCACAAGCCTCTGCTGCTGGCGCCGACGCTATGACCTGGGACTACGAGGTTGATGTGGTCATCGCCGGTGGTGGCTGCGCGGGTATCACTGCGGCTATTCGCGCTCGGGATCTCGGGGCCAGCGTTCTGGTGGTGGATCAGAACTTCGACCTCGGCGGTCGTATGTTGCACAGCGCAGCCCGGATGTCGCTTGGTGGCGGCGATCCGGTACAGCTCAGGGATATCGCAGGAGAGAGCGACCAGGAAGGCTTCGTCACCGTAGATCCCCTCGAAAATCCAGAGGAGATGGAGGACAGTGTTGAACTGCTCTTTACAGATGTGACCGACTGGTCGGTGGTCGATCCCAAGGGCCAGAGCCCCTATCGCTACAACGAGCGGGAACTTGCGCGGGCCTGGGCCGAGAACTGTCCGGCAACCCGGCAATTCCTGATAGACAACTATGTGAGGTTCTCGCGGGTTAGCGGCACTCACGGGGGAGGCGGTTTGTCGCGGGCGCGGCTCGCTACTTGCTTCCTTATGCTTGGCGAGACGACGGATATCAAGGCGGGCACCATCACAGCCGAAGATGCGGGCGTGGCTGACCGCGAGCGCTCTAGTGTTTTTTCACCAATTCCGATGGGTAATTTCAGCCGCATGGTGGGACGGGGCGCTGTAGGTAATGGTGCCGCACTTTCTCGCTGTTTGGAATTTTCGGCCCGCGAGAAGGGTGTGGAGTTCATCCTGCATCGTCGCTTCGATGAGATCATTCGTGAAGAACCGGTGGCGGGTCGGGTGCTCGGGATTCGGGCACAGTATTCACCCAGGAGGCACCCTGATACCGATGAGATCCTGCAGAGCCTCTGGCAGAACGGCAATATCGACGAGCGGCGCCAGATCATAAATATCAGGGCCCGCCAGGCGGTCATCCTCGCCAGCGGCGGTCTCGCGGGCAATCCTGAAGTACGCAGCATGTTCTACCCGGCCCTCAGAGAGCCCGCTTTCCCAACCAGTGGTCGCGCCTTGCTTGGCGCCGGTGGTCAGGATGCCTCGGCACTCATCGCCGGTCTGCGGATTGGCGCCAACATGGCAGGGATGCAGCAGAACCTTTCGTATCACACTACGTTTCACATCTCCACGCGCCTGGGCACCCGTGACGCATACACCGGCATGATGCCCGGACACCCGACATTCGGTTACCGTGATTCATCCGGCTTCAATGTAGGTAACACGGGATTTGAAGAATTCATCGCCGTGAATCAGGTCGGCAAGCGTTTCTTCAACGAGACCCGGCTTCCCCGCAGACCTGGCCCGAGTGCCTACCCGGGCGACGGCGGTTCTCCGGGACGCGGGCTTGACCATAAGCCACTGGATTGGCGCAATTGCCGGAAGGAGTGGGTCAGGCAGATGTACAACTACGACCATGGTCTCGATGCTGCGTTGGCGATGAACGAAGGCTCAGAGGCTCCTGACTACTACTCCGGGCCGTTGTGGGCGATCTTCGATGAGGATGCAGTCCTGCGCAACGGCTGGCAACTGCGTTACCCGTTTGTGTCAGACAATGGCTATTACTTCAAGGCCGATACTATCGAAGAGTTGGCTGACAAAATCTATGCAGGCAATGAATTCCAAAGAGTACCGCTTAGTTACCTCGCCGAGACGGTAGCCACCTGGAACGGGTACGTGCAGGACGGCACCGACCCCGAGTTCGAGCGTGGTGAGGATGCTCCCATGAATCCCATCGCGAAGCCTCCGTTCTATGCGCTGTCTATCATGGTGATCTGGCATGACTCCTATGGTGGCCTGAGGGTCAACGGCCGACAGCAGGTGGTGGACATGCAGGGCGAAGTCATTCCCGGTCTCTATGCCGGAGGCGAAGCCGTGGGCGGTTTCAATAAACATGGCCTGGGTAAGGGGCACGTGCACGGCTATATCGCCGGTACTCACGCCGCTTCGGAATAGTTGACCATTCATTTATCACGCTGGTTTAAAATGTGGCATGACCGACAATACTGACGAAAGCGGCAGCGAAATCCATAACACACACATTGTGGTATGGGACGTTCCGTCGGCAATCGAATGTGGTGAGAATTTTGGCATCAAGGCAGGGGTCAAGTGCTGCGGCGAGTGTCGACCTGATGATTGGCTTGTTGAGATTTGTGACCATGCAGGGGACAAATTGGCCAGCGCAACATTGAGTGATGAGCCCCTGCAGAACACGACTGCTCTTTATGGCGCCGAGGTAGAACTGACGGCACCCGAATCGCAAGGGCTCCACGCCTGGATAGCCAGGGTTGCGGCGACCGATTCGAAAATTCCACACAGCGGGTGTATCACCGGGTTCAGCGTGAGAGCCGTACCAGCTTCTGAATGTGTCGTGATGGTTAAAGCCATCGATCAGGCGAGCCAGGCTCCGGTGAAAGGTGCCAGGGTCGTTGTTCACCCCTATAGAACCTTCACCGATGAATGCGGGCTGGCGCGGTTGGCGGTACCGAAAGGCGAGTACAGACTCTTCGTTTCCGGAAAGAATTACTTCCCTTTTTGCAGTGACAACGATGTGAGGACAGATATCACGATCGAAGCGAAGCTCGTTGTTGACCGGGAGCTCACGGACGCCGATATCTGGGCATAACTCGCCTTTGGTGACAAGATTCTGGATTAGAGTGAAAACAAATTGGGATTTTGAGTTAAAACTGCGTGCAAAAATTCTTTTCAAAGCATTGTAAGTGAAATTGAAAATGAGATTGATTTTGCACTAACCCTCGGGAAAAGCCTCTCAGGAGATTTGATGTGAAGATTGTAGCCGCTGTTCTGGTCCTTGCGTTTGTGACGATTCCCGTTACCATCGCACAGCAATCAAGCGACCAGACGGTGTCCATCTGGGGCGGGGTATTCACCAGGGAACAGGCGAATCGGGGTCGATTCGCGTATGAAGGCGCCTGTGGATTTTGTCATGGAAGTCGATTGGATGGTGCGGCGGACGATCCGGACCAGCGATCCGCACCGCCGCTGGCACGGGCGAAGTTCTTCCGCGAGTGGGAAGGACGATCCCTCGCAGTACTTTTCGAACTCACGCATAGTACGATGCCGGAAGACAACCCCGGCTCACTGACCGACGGGGAATACGCCGATATCATAGCCTACATGCTCTCGGTCAGCGGAGCACCGTCGGGAGAGGCAGAGCTGCTGCCCAATCCACAGAGTCTTTCCCGTACGGTTATCCGTCAGCAACAATGACGATAAAGAACTGACCCCGACTCCGGGTTCAAATTGCGATGACCCAATGATTCGGTCAGAAAATGGTAGGAGAAGGTCCTTGAAGAAACTCTTGAAAATAGCTGTAGTGGTGGTTGTATTGCTTTCCGCCTCAGTGTTGCTTGCTTATAACTACACCTGTCCCTGCGCCGTCTTACCTGGGCGGGCTCTTTCCGGTGAATTGAACACCAACCCTGTTGCATCCCGTCAGAACATATGGGACCA
>DMJN01000251.1 GCA_003451715.1 Gammaproteobacteria bacterium
AAGGGAGTGTTCTGCTCATCGGTTCCATTTGTTTGACGACGGACAGGGGGTGCACAGTATCTGCAGGTTTTGGTGGATCGACTTCGTAGTGGTCGGCTGGGGATCAATGCCGATGCCCTGCAGAGTCAGCTCAGATCGGAGATCGAAGGATTACAGGTCGGTACGGTGATAGAGCAGGGCGCCAGGGTGCCCCTGATGCTGCGCCATGCCAAATTACAGGGCGATGGCCTTGAGCAGATGCGAAACAATCTTATCAGCCTGGATGAGGGTGGAGCCATTCCGCTGGATGAACTGGCAGATATCAGGCGAGTCGAAGGTCCGGTCAGTATTTCCCGGGAATCTGGTCAGCGTTTCGCTGTTATTCGCACCGATGTGCAGGACCGCGACCTGGTTGGATTTGTGGACGAGGCGAGGGAAGTGATTGGCAATAGCGTCGACCTTCCTGAAGGATACACGCTGGAATGGGGTGGTGAGTTTGAAAATCAACAGCGAGCTGCTGCACGCCTGGCTCTGGTGGTACCAGTCGCGTTGTTGTTAATCGCGTTTCTGTTGTTTCTAACTTTTCGCTCAGTCACGCAGACGCTGATAATTCTATCCAACATTCCCTTTGCATTAACCGGAGGGCTTATTGGCCTGTGGTTAACCGGCGAATTTCTGTCGGTACCGGCCTCAGTGGGATTTATCGCGCTACTTGGTATTGCGGTATTGAATGGTGTAGTACTGATGTCCCATTTCAACTACCTGAAGGCAAGGGGAATGGAAGTATCCCAGGTGGTGAGAGAAGGCGCATTACGCCGACTGCGACCGGTAATGATGACCGCCACCATATGTGCATTCGGGCTGGTACCCCTGTTGCTGGCAACCGGTCCTGGCTCGGAGATACAGAAACCATTAGCCATAGTCGTGATCGGTGGTCTTATCAGCTCAACCTTGTTGACGCTCTTTCTATTACCCATAACCTATCGCAGATTTCTTCGGCCACGACTGAAAGAGGCGACCGTATGAAAACCATGTTGGTGTTAAATCTTATGCCGGAGCTGGAAGAAGACATGGTGGATTTCCTTCTTGCCAATCCCCACGTAGGAGGATTCACCTCTTACCGTACTCGAGGGCATGGCGAGCACGCCAATATGTCACTTGCTGAGCAGGTCAGCGGTCGACGCAGGCGTTTACAGTTTGAAGTGATTCTCGAGGAAGCAGCAATTTCCGAATTAGTCGGGGGGCTTGCCGAAGGTGTGGGTAAGGATATTCTGTACTGGCAACAGGCAATTTCAAATCTGGGCAAAGTTTAGTATGAAGGTGGATATTCAGAGTGGCCCGAGACTTCATCGGTGAGGGCAGCCTGAGACCCATTTTTGGACAAACTCTACCAGGAAGTCTCTACGCCAGCTACGATGCAGTTTTGCCAGCCAGGCGGTAACCGCCAGATATCCCTGTGAAAAATACAAATTGGTTTGTTCGCTTGTTGTCTTCACCGGCTGTAAACCTATCTAGCAAGAATCAACCACGTTTTACCAAGGATCTGGTGGTGTGCAGAGGCAGAATAATTGCAAACAATTACAAAATGACCGATAAACAGATGAATGAGCAGTTAGATTAATCAATACCGTGTAGTTTCAGGGCACTACCGGGGATTTCAGAGGCAAGCAGGATGAAATTTCCCAAAATGAAGGCGTGGAAATCGATTGAGAGGACCTTTGTTGATCCTATACTCGCAGGCGCGGTTACGATATATTTAGCCCCTGCTCAGCCCACGACTCTGCCACAGATGAACAACTGCAGTAGCGCCAGAGCAATTACAATATACACCGGTTCTATAAGCTTACCTCGAAAATAAAGATGATCATTCTCATAATCAATTTTCTCGCACTAGTCGTTATTCTTTATATCTATTTTATCTCTGCGACAACAAACCGGGTCTCGGAAGACAACAGGAGACTGCTGCCAAGCAATGTTCTGTTGGTGATGCTTGCCACCCTGATCGCATTTGGCCTGTTTGCTACCTGGTACGTGCGACTGGGGCTCATGTAAGTTTTCCGGGAACGCAGCCTGACTTGTCGGCGGTCCAACAACAGTTTGAACCCTTCATGACCTACCCTAGAGTCTGCTCCTGCCTGGGAAGAGCAAATCCATGATCATTGACGCATCCCCGACAGGGGCGTTAAACCAATGGGTATCATTTAGTCCAGCCTGATCCCGATGGTTTTTGCCCCCTCCTTTGCAATTCATTCGATGCTCGCGACAACTCCATCCGCTATCAATCCGGTGCAATTTCTTCTTGAAAAATGACAATAACAGAGTAGCTTGGTGGAATTACTGCTCAGTAACACATCGAGAACGCGATGTGATGGAGGTTAATATGAATAATCGAATCCTGGCAGGGCTGGTTCTGGCCATGGGCAGCCTGGTTATCAGCACGAGTGGCGTCGCGCAATCTTCCAATATGCCGCGCACAGAGTATGGTCATCCCGATTTCCAGGGTACCTATACCTTCAGAACCATTACGCCATTGAATCGCCCGAGTGAGTTGGTGGACAAGGCAACACTGACTGAGGAGGAAGCCCTGGAGTGGCAGGCATTTGAGAATCGACGCCAGAACCGGGATCTGATTATCGATTCGGTGGGCGGCGCCGGCTATCCACCCGGCGTGATTTCCTATAACGAGTTCTGGTACGAGCGCGGTGTGGAGACCGTCTCCGATCGCCGAACTTCACTGATTTATGATCCACCCAATGGCCGGGTACCACCGTTGAATGCGGCGGGGCGCGCGCGCAACGCCGAAATAGCCGAGATGCGCAGGCTGAGTATCGGACCCGAGGCACGCACCTTGAATGATCGCTGCATCTTGAACGCACGCACTGGTCCACCGATGGTGTCCGGCTCCTACAACAATAATATGCAGCTCGTGCAGACCAGGGATCACATCGTCATCCTCAGCGAGATGATTCACCACGCACGGATTATCCGGCTGGATAGTGAGCACCATACCAGGCAACTCAAGTGGGCAGGCGATTCCATTGCCCATTGGGAGGGCGACACCCTGGTTATCAACACGCAAAATTATTATTACAAATTCGGCTGGCGAGGAACCTCACAACAATTGAAAGTGGAAGAGCGTTTCAGCTGGATCGATGAAAACACCCTGGATTACGATTTCACCGTCGAAGATCCATTGTCTTGGGATGTGAGCTGGTCTGCAAAACTTCCCATGCGTCGCATCGAAGACCCGATTTATGAATATGCCTGCCATGAAGGCAACCATGGCCTCGCTGGAATCCTGGCTGGTTGGAGGCGCTACGAGTCGATGGGCATGAATGGTGACGGCACACCCAAGGAGTGATTGAATTTTAAATTGGGGTCAGTGCAAAAATTGCGCAGTATTTCCACTCACAGACAAAGCGCTTAGCGGTTCTCGACAGGGCTAAGCCAGGCCGCTGGATCGACGCGGTAGAAGCTTGCCAGTTCCCGGTAGAGCTCTGTGTGGTGCCGGGTCATTTCCAGGGGTCGCTCGAAAAAGGTTTCGGTGGCGACGGCAAAAAACTCGGCAGGATTAGTGGCTCCGTAGGTGTCCATCAATGTGTCGTGATCATGGGCCACCCGTAGTTTCAGATTTTTGTATTCCTTGAGGAATACCTGAGCCCAGCTCTTGTACGCGCCCCGGGTAAGTAGAACTGGCGCACCGTTGGTGGCGCCCGACTCGTGATCGAGTTGATGGGCGAACTCGTGCAGGACCACGTTGTGACCGTCGTGCAGGTTCATCACGCCACTCTTAACATTATCCCAGGCCAGCACCACCTTGCCCTGGCTCCAGGATTCGCCCAGCAGGGCAGAATGGCTGGTGGATACCAGGCCAAGATCGTCACTAACCTGCCGGACTGCAACGAAGGTGGAAGGGTAGACGAGAATCGACTGCAGATCGTTATAGATATTAATCTTTCGGTTCAGTATTAACAGGCAGGCCTGGGCGGCGATCGTGACCCTGATATTGTCGTCGATTTCCTGGCCCGCACAGCCAATAAACTGCTTGTCATGAATAAATACCTTGATGAGGTTCTGCAGTCGGACCTGTAGCCTGATTGGCAAGGCTTCAAAGAACGGCAGACGTTGCTTGAGTATTTGCAGCCATGTTGCAGGAAAATCTTCGGCATAGAGCTTTCTCAGGCGCATGGCGGGCCAGAAGAATACACGGAATGTCACACCCAGGACTATGCCCATCAGAATTAGTAGTGTAACCAGCGAAAGTGTATCCATCGGTGTCCATTAATGTAGCGGATCAGACCCTGTCTCATCCACTCGCTGCAGTGCGTAGCATTGCAGGGGATACTTATTCGTGTCCCCGTTTTTTTGTTTCAATAACCCAACATTCATCCAGCATAAAGCAGACTATAGCCATACTCCTGCGCACGGGTCAGCGCCATCACTCCGGCAGAGACAAACCGGCCTGGCACCGCATTGGCTTTGAGCTCTTCGTAAACCACATTCATTTGGCTGCCTGTGCTGGCACCTATCTGGGTGGCCAGGAAGCTAGTCGCGGCGTCGCATATGGCTATCTCAACACCGAGTTCGCGCACACTGTCAATGGTGTTGCCAAAATTTGGCAGATTCATGCCGTAACCCGCTGCACGCATGAGATTGATCCGTGGAGCGGCATTGGTGTTGGGGTCGGGCATATGTGTAAGGCCATGGAATACGTCGCCATACTTCTCCCACATCGCATCATTGAAGGCGAAGGGAGTGGAAAAATGCCGCAGGCAGACGATCATTGCCATACTCGCCGCTTCACCGGCGTAGGCGCTACGCGTGGCGTTGGTCAGGTTAAACGCGTAGAGCAGAGCCTCGGCACCGCCTGTCGCCGTCGCCGAATCGATGAATACGCGATGATTGCCAGGGAGTTCGTCATACCACGCGTCGACATCGTGGCGTGATGGCTGGAATCCGGAACTTCGAGTCTGGGCAGTAGCTGTTGTAGGAGCAACTACGGCAGCACCGACCATGGCTGCCCCAAGGCCCATTATCATTGATCTGCGGGTGTTCGGGTTGGTTTCATCCTCTTGCATGGTAATCCTCCTCGTACAATTGAAATGACCTGAGCGCAGGCAGGTTTAGTTTAGCAATAATAGGGATAGATTTATTTTCCAGGACACATTTTCATAAAAAATAGATCTGTCCCTATTTGTAACCCATTGATTGTTAAATGTTAATTGGTGAAAATTCGCTTCCGGGTACTTACTGGATGGACTCACTGCATCTAAAACTGACAAATCCGCATCTTAGTAATCAGCGACATTGAATTTTTCGAAGCAATTCCATAATACTTAGTGTTATTGCCAAGGGGGCAATCTGTTTATGAACAACTACAAACTACTAGTCCAAGCTTTTTGTTATTCACTGGTACTGGCTGCCTGTGCACAGACAGTCGGCCCAGATTACCGTAATGAAGTGGGTGCCAATGGGTTGCTGACACCGCGCGCGGTGTTAACCCGCTATGTCGATGCCTTGGGGGGAGAGCGTGTGATTCGTTCCCACACTTCGACCACCATGCGCGGTAGATTTCTACTTACCGCTTTCGGGATGGAGGGGGATGCGACTATCTATTCGCGCGCTCCCAATCATGTATCCCAGCTTATCGAATTACCTGGATTGGGATCCTTCGAGAGTGGTTATAACGGTGACGTCGGATGGTCCGTCGATCCGTTTCAGGGGTCATCCGTTCTCGAGGGAGATGCTCTGGTTGATCTGGTGCAACAATCTGACTATTACCTGCCATTGAGCCTGGCGTTAAGCCCGGGACAGGAGACAGAGGAACTTACGGACTTAAATGGCGCTGAAGCGTACAAAGTAAAGTTGACCGACGACCGCGGTAAGAATTCCTATCTTTACTTCGCTGCCGATTCAGGATTGTTGGTGCACTCGGAAGTAGTTGTCAGCAGCCCTGCCGGCGAGGTACCAACGACTACTTATCTCGATAATTACCAGGATTTTGGAGGTTACCTGCAGCCTACCAGGATTACTATAAATTCCGCTGGCCAGGAATTTTCTATCGAAGTCGATGAAGTGACATTTGACGATGTTACGGATGAACAATTTGTGGTGCCAAATGTGATTCGAGGCCAGTTGAGGTAGCTGGAATAGTTGAGAGTGTCAGAGTTGGAACAGTTATCTGAGTAGCATACAGGATTTAGTCAGCGTTGAGAGGCGGCCATTCAATCATTCTGAATTGTGTGGGATGCCTCTCAGCCTGAAGTGCCATGTAGCTCTCTTTAATCAAAAGCTCAGCGTGATTTTTCATAAGAGTCTGTGCATTTCTTGTCCCTGAGTGGGATTCCGGGGAATAACATGCAACACTTCAAATTCTGTGCACACAATTGGCATATCCTGGGAAGCGGTGTAGCCCAAGCGCTTACAGGCGCGTGAGAAATACAGCCAATGTGATTCCGTCCAGTGCTTCAATGACCGATCACCTTCACCTTCAATTGCGGCATGAGCCGCTGACACTTCGCAGAACGGTACTACAGCAGCGGACAGTATCCGTGTGACGAGCTCTGGCATGTCGTCAGAGTTAAGGACGATTTCGAGGTCGCCTGGAACCGGGATCTGCTCCTGCTCTAGTTCGTACTCCCACTTTAGACTCGCCGTGCCACGCTTGGATCCACCTTTTATCAGGTCAATTAATTCTCTCTCCAACCCCGGTGAATCGCCATACCTACAGAGACTGATGTACCCCTCAGGCAAAAAGATACCAATGCTTTCGAGGTACTTGATGGCGCGTTCTAATTGCTGGCTGGATTCCATTTGCCGTTATTCCTCATTTTTGAGATCTTCCCGGTAATCCGCTACTTTTTGGTGGTAATCCTCGTTATCGCCGTATTCCAGGAATTCGGTATAAGATTCCAATGACGCAAGGATCTTCTGAGACACGCCCTCCGTTAAGCTACATCTTTATGACCATGCCCACTGAACCTGTTTTCATATCGTTATGAAGCCGTGTTGTCTCGCCAGGCATGATAAACGGAGGTAACGTCGACTCGCCAGCTTGGCGATATGATAGTGATGAGCAGGGCCTCGATGTTGGTAATAGTGCCAGCGACGAAGGCAATGCGCAGGGGCCAGAGTGACCAGTCGGTGAACAGGCCTATCGTTCCAAGCATGACAAGAAACCACGAGGTCTTGGCGGCACGGGTGTGATAGCTCGGCCAGCGATGGTATTTCCAGATTCCAGTCACAATGGATACCGCATAGCTGGTGAGCGCGGGCACGATCCAGGCGAGTTCGCCTGCCAGCACCGCGCCGTGCAACATTATCATTCCCACCAGCAGGGCAGCATAGAGCGCGGCATCGGCCCAACTATCCAGGCGTGCCCCCAATACGGATCGCTGATTCAGAAGAATGGCAAGTTTGCCATCGACCCAGTCTGTCATGGCGAGAAACAGGAAGAACCAGAGGAACATTTCCGCTCGATCCAGGTAGGCGATCAGGATCAGGAAGACTGAGCCCACCAGGCGAATCCCACAGATGATGTTTGGTATAGTGTAGAGCCGGTCGGAAATATAGTCCTCTGATGGCTCGTCACCGGCGGACTGCTGTTTTGGTGCAGGATTGGTCACGTCACCCACCAACTCAGGAAATACACGAACACGGGTGCGGTCATGGTGAGGCTGTCCACGCGATCGATTACACCACCCATACCCGGCAGCATATTGCTACTGTCTTTTACGCCTGCGTCACGCTTGATGGCCGACATATTGATATCTCCAAAGAATCCGGCACAGGAAATGAGAATTGCCGCCAGGATCGGAGCGATCCATGGCTGGAGGGATGCGGGGAGTGATAACGGCCCCGCCTGTTGATCCAGGGTAGTAAGCCATGGCGCGATGATGGGGGCAAGGATGACAATGACCAGCATCCCACCGAAAAAGCCTTCCCAGGTTTTGTTAGGTGAGATCGTAGGTGTAATCCGGTGCCGCTTGTGGGAACCGAACAGGCGGCCGACGATGGCCTGAAAAATATCATCGGTTTCAGTAAGGATGACAAGAAACAGGAACCAGCCCGCCGGTCCCAGCGGGCCGGAGGCAGAAGCGGGGAGTATCATCAACAGGGCAGCATGGGAAACACCGTAGCCGAGAAACATGATTCCCCAGAGCAGGCCTCCAGCCGATCTGATATAGCCCTTCGGTTCGCCCCTGACCAGTAGTGCAACCGCGAGAACGAGCATCGAACTGACCGGGAGGAATACGACATAGAGCGAGAGTTCCCCGATCAAGATCAGCAGATAGTTGATGGCGATAAGTCCATAGCCCATACGAATAGCGAGTTGATCCTCCGCTCGAGCATCAAACATCCGGGTAATCTCGGACCAGGCGATGCAGCTTGCGGTGGTCAACAGCAGGCAGATCCCAAGCCGGCCAGCCAGCAGGCCGGCACTCACGGCGATTGCGAGCATCCACCAGGTGCGCAGACTGGCCAATCGCTGCCGTCGTTTTTTCTCTTCAGCTTTGCGCAGGGCGATGAATCGCGCTATCGATCCGGCGATGAGGCTGACAAAGATCGCTGATAGGACCCAGTACAGAGCGGATTCAGGAACTGAGATCATAAAAGCTCCTTCTGTGATTCATGGATGGTCGCATCATGGTCACCGGTCTCGCTAGCGGGAATACCAAACTTACTCACAAACCAGCGAATCAGCAATGGCAGCATGGCACAGGCTAGCAGTGCTCCAATGAGTGGCCCGTCAAGGAAAGAACTTGACCCACTGCTTGCCAATTCGCGTAAAGAAGGCAGGCGAATTCCCACGTATGTCCAGATTGCATTAGCGGGTATCAAGCCTATTCCGGTGGTCCAGAAAAAAGTCCAGGTTCTAACGCGACTCGCTCCACTGACCGGGTTGACGATAGAGTACGGGGCATGTGCCATACGTAGCGTGAGTAGGTAAAACGCGCCTTCCTTCTCCAGGTGTTTGTTCATGGCGAATAGGAAGTCGGTGTAGCGGCGCTCAATGCTTTCCTGGAACAGATATCGACTGAGGGAAAAGATTGCCATGGCTGCAAGGGTGAGCCCGACCGAGACGATGACTATTGCTTGCCAGAAGCCGAATAGCCAGCCATAGATGATCGCCTTGCCTCCGGTTCCGGGAA
Organism: Gammaproteobacteria bacterium; assembly: GCA_003451715.1. Classification (GTDB taxonomy): domain Bacteria; phylum Pseudomonadota; class Gammaproteobacteria; order Pseudomonadales; family Pseudohongiellaceae; genus UBA9145. Next base: position 9,132 of record DMJN01000251.1, read on the forward strand.
CCAGTGCCAATCCACAGTAAATACCGAAGCCGATCATGAAGGAACGCCAGGGGTTGAGGGCAATGCTTGCACGTAAACGTTGCTCCTGATCGGCCAGTTGCTCGAGTGAGACGTAGTTGTTCACAATCCAGGCCAGCGTCGCCAGCAGAATGCAAGCGACCGCGAAAAGAATCAGTTTCCGCTTGTTGCGCTTTACCGGTAGATGGGTGCTCATGATGGGGAAGCTTCACAATCGGGTTTGAACGCCTGTCCCTGGCGAGGAAACGTATGTTTACTGACCGGCGCAAATTCACCTGCCTCTTCGAAATACATGTAATGGATTACTGTGTGGTCCCGTGAGCCAGCCTTGATCAGGTTGAAGGTGTTCTCATCGCGTTCGCGCCCCTTGCCGCGACTGGATGTGGTGGTACCACACTGGACGATGATGACCCCGCGATCACGGTGATGACCGGGAAAGAAGTCCAATGAGTTTCCGATATAGGATCGATGCAGGTGCCCGCCCAGAATCATCTCAACCCTCTGCTCGACGAAACAGTCAATCGCGCGTTGCGCTTGTGGCATTGGGATATCCAGGACACGGTCGTGGCCGGGCGCAAAATGATGATGGGCAACTACGATGCGGGTCATGCCTTCAGGCACTGCGGCAAGTGACTCTTCGCAATGACGGAGTTGATCCAGATAGATACGGCCGTTGCTGAGACTACGCCGTGGGGCGGTGGAATCCAGACCAACCAACACCACATTGCCGATCTGTAGCACTGGATTGAGATCAGGCGAGACGATTTCACGATACAGGGCGTGCGGTTTAATCAGGCGCTCAAAGACTCGCCACAGCGGCACATCGTGGTTACCGGGAATAACCAGCATCGGGATATCCGAAAACTTGTCAAAGAATTTCCGGGCTTGAAGGAACTGCTCGCGCTTGGCCCTTTGTGTCAGGTCACCACTTACCACGATTGCATCGGGAGCCAGTGAGGGAATCGATGCTAACAGGGCTTCAGCGACCACGGGAACGAAGGGCGATCCGAAATGGAGGTCGGAGATGTGCAGGATTCTGGTCGTCATCACATAGTGTTTATAGTATAGGGTCAGACCACTTTTTGCACATCGTGAGCATGGATTTTGCGGTGGAAATCCAAATGTCATGGGAGGAGGGCTGTCATGCGGGTTGGCGGCCGAACCACAGCTATAGCCAACTGGAGCAAATCGACATTGCTGCAATTTTCGGCTTAACTCTCTTGCTCCAGTGGCTTCTATTGCAAGTAATAGTATGGTGGAATAGAGGACAGTAGAGGCTGGAGTTACGCATAGAGCGATTGCTATACCTACTGATGAATTAATTAGAGCTTAGATATGGGGTTAAAATGGACAAAGTAGTGCGATTAGTTTTGCTGGCAGTTTTCTCATTTCCGTTACTGGCATTTGCACAGCAGGATTTCATTGCCGGTGCCAATGGAACGCTGACTGGAATGGTAGAAGATGAAGATGGGAACATGGTTCCTCCACAAGCGGCGATATCTGCCACGGTTACAGCCCAAGAAGTCGATGGCGCTATAACCGCACAAATTGACGCCACCGGATCCTGTACGGGCGGTCTCGGATTACACCTTTCATTGTCCGCTCAGTATGACGTGGCGGCTAACAGCTTCACCGGTATGTATTCCGATATACCCGGGGCGGCACCCTACAAGGCCATCAAATTTGTTAACAATGGGGGTTTGTCCTGGCAGGCGAATCTGAGCGGGAGCGCTCCTTCTGACTCGGGAGCGCGCGCCTATGATCTGACCTATGCATTCGATGTTCCCGAGTCCGCAGTGATCGCCGCCGCTGAGTTTCCGGCAGAATCCTCTTATGGTGGTTCACTCAACAACAGCCCATCTGTCTCTATCCCGTTAAATATTCCCGAGGCAGGAATCAATCAAAACCTGGATATCGACATGGATTTCACCGGTAGCTGGAGCGCCAATGCTGTGCCTCAACTCGATGGTAGTGCAATATTCACGGGTTCGGCTTCCGGCAGTTTCGTTTCCACCAATTCACCAACAATCTCCGGTACCGTACCCGTGGTTGGTGCATTTAGCCTTCCCGTCTCAGTCGATGGTAGCTTCGGGGGCACTATGTTCCTGGTTGATGAGTCCACAGTCTCATTTCAGGGTTCATGGGTAGCCAATGGCGGTGACCAGACCTTTGGTGGTGATATCTCTATTACCATCCCTTTTGAGGATGTATCCTCTTTTCCTTTCAGTGTAAGTGGAACTTGTATCCCGTCAGAACATATG
>DMJN01000159.1 GCA_003451715.1 Gammaproteobacteria bacterium
ATAATCCACATCTGGCGAAACAAGCTGGTAGGGAGAGTATTCAGAAATAAAGCCATGGTGTTCCGGAATATCGGGATTGCCATACTCCGCCATCCAACTCGCGCCTGCCAGAAGCTTGTGATAACGCAGCATGTCGATGAGCGGTACGGCGCTGATGATGGCTTTGTACAGCTCAGGGCGTTGTACCATCACTGCGGTAACCAGCAGGCCGCCATTGCTACCGCCGCGCATGCCCAGATGGGTTGAGCTGGTGAGCCCGGTATCGATGACATCTTCAGCGACGGCGATGAAGTCATCGAACACCCGCTGCCGGTTTTCCAACAGCGCCGACTGGTGCCAGCTCGGGCCGTATTCACCACCACCTCGAATATTGGCTAGCACATAGGCCCCACCGCGGCTGATCCACGCCTGATCGATGGCACTGATATATGCAGGTGTGCGGGATATTTCGAATCCACCGTAGGCAGTGAGTTCGGTGGGCGTCGATCCATTCATTTCAATTCCGGCAGGTCGTACTACAAAATAAGGGATAGCAGTGCCATCTGCGCTGTTTGCGAAGTGTTGCTCTGTGACATAGTCGCTGGCATCAAAGCGTGGGGATAAGGCTTTAATTTGCCTCGGCTCAGCATCGCCCTCGATCAGGTACAGCGTGTCGGGTACCAGAAAACTCTCATAGTTCACCAGCAGCGTGTCCGTATAATCATCTGCCGAAATCACTTGAATGGCGCCGTTGCCAGGCAGATCTATCGGAGTGCTTGTCCAACCCTGTTCATCCAGACATGCTCGCAACAGGATGCCGGCGACGTCTTTTAACGCAGAGACATAAACCGAATTGTTAGTTATCGATACACCGTTTATTGCGTCGAGCTGATTATTGCTACTGGGATCGAGAACCGTGGTCAGATCTACCGGTGCCTGTGCCCGAATGCTCTCCAACAGGTTCATCGATACCAGGCTGCCTGCGCTGTAAGTTGCATCGCCATCGATGGACCAATCCGAGCGTAGTAACACCAGCAGCTGCTGGCCTAGTATGCCCTGGGAATTGGCATCGATAGGAAGAGGAATGTGGTTGAGAGTGCCCTGCTCTGTGAGAAGCCAATTTTCCTCGGTGAAGAAATCGGGACGGCGAGTAATGATACTCAGATCTGACTCATCCGCCCTTAGTGTTCGGACGTCCACACTCATATCTGAAGAATCGATTTCAATAATTTGTTCAGCAGTCTCCAGCTCGGTGCCACGCCGCCATAGCCGCAGCGTACGGGCATAACCGGAGGCAGTGAGAGAGCCCTCACCAAAATCCGTTCCCACCAGCAAGGTATCGGCATCCACCCAATCGATATTGGTCTTCGCCTCCTCTACGAAGAAACCGCCATCGACAAAATTCTTCGCCTGCAGATCGAACTCGCGCACCACCACCGCATCCTTGCCGCCGTCGCTCAGATGAATCAGACAGCGGCTGTGATCCGTGGGCAGGCAGGTGCGTCCTTTGTAAACCCAGTTGGCATTCTCAATGCTCGCCAATGCATCGACATCCAGCACCGTCTCCCACTCGATATCCTGGCCGGTATAACTTTCCAGGCTGGTACGCCTTAATATGCCGCGCACATGGTCATTGTCCTGCCAGAAATTGTAGACATAACCGTCTACCAGGGAACCGGAAGGGATGCGGTCATCGGAAGTCAGAATCGCCTCGATCTCAGCTCTAATTTCGGTGAAGCGGGCATCACCCTGTAGTCGCGGAATTGACAATTCATTCTGCTGCGCCGCCCAGGCCAGCGCTTCCGGGCCCTCAACTTCTTCCAACCAGATAAAGGGATCATCCGTGTTGAGCATCTCTGGTGCCGCATCACTCCCAACCGTGGCAGAGCTTGGCTGAAGCGCGACCGAACTCTCTTCCGGTGCACCGCAGGCGGTTAACAACAGTGGCACAAAGAACACACACAGAGTAAACAGGGAAACTTGTCTCATGAGTCGCTCCACAATTTTGAATTCGCTGGATGGACTTGCTGTAAGCAAGTACTCGTTCGGGCGCCCTAGAATCGCACTTCGAGGTAGGTAACCGAACCTTCTACTGCCGTGTATTGATGCGGCGTACCTTCCGGAATAAGAATCGCATCGCCTTCGCTCACACGACGTGCCAGCCCCTCTTCGATATAGGCACGCCCGTCTTCGGGACGGACTATGTAGCCTCCGGTATGCAGCGTACCGGCGCCATCGGTGATGAAATGTAGTTCGGTACCGACCTCATGCACGATGGGGCCGGCCGCGGCCGTGCGATGAATTACGTTAATACGGTAGTCGTCACCGTTGGAGATATTCGATACCCCCATCGACCCCCGTTCCTCGGTGGAAGCTTGCAGCGCAGTGGCTATATCGGTGGCTCTCACATAAAGCGCGGGTGGCAGCGCCGTTTGTCCGATAACGAAGCTGGCTACGCTCACCAGGCTTAGTCCAATCACTAGTTTTTTAAGCATGTTGTTGGTTCCTTTACTGGTAATCCAGTTTTGCTTTCATTCGATGACAGCAGCGGCTTTCAATCTGCTTTTTTTAAGAGCTTGCCTTCTAAAACAACGCCAGCGGATTCATGGGCGATCCGGTTCCACCCTCGACTCGCAGCGGCGAACC
>DMJN01000327.1 GCA_003451715.1 Gammaproteobacteria bacterium
ATCCGATACGAAAAGCGCGTTAATGCTTCCTATCCGTGATGTCCTTGAGCGCTGGCACGACAGCGGTGTCGTGCCTACACAACTGTCAGCCACTTACCCGACCAAACCGGGAGCAAGAAAACTCTGTGCCTGGCCAGCCCGTGCGAACTATCAGGGTGGCGATCCGGAAACCCCAGGCGCTTATACCTGCAGCAAACCGTAAGGCGGCTGATGAATTAAACTCTATCGACGCGGGTTGGCTATTCGAAACTCCTCAGCCACCCTTTCAAGTGTCTTGAAGGTGACCCCTGAGTGTTCTTTGATGTACTCGATGAGGCGTTCGAGCATCAGCATTCGACTCCCTTTACCAGTCGTCTGCGGGTGCATCGTAACGATATAAACACCCTCGCCTAGCCGGTTGTACAGGTAGTCGAATTCATCCTTCCAGATTTCAAGGACATCGGCAGGTGAGTGCAACCCGGGACGGCCGGATTCAGGTTCGTAACTGAAGTACGGCGCATCATCCATGTTCCAATCAAACGGAAGGATCACTAGATCAGTCTCATCGCCAAACTCATACGCACCATCGGTACGGGGAGTATCCCCAAGACGATGATAAGTGGGTGCAAAGTCGTGCGGGGCCATGGAACTGTCCTAATGGATGCCATTTTCCAAGAGCAGTTTCGTCCACCGTTCTCCCAGATTGCCACCCGGTAAGCGTTGACCTACAGGCGTCCGTCCGCTTACCCGTACAATGCACTCTATCGATTTTAGGAGAATGGCCTATAACGTAATTTTCTGTTGGCGTAGGGATAAATGCGCTGCCGTGGTTTCAACCATCAGATAGCGGCAAAGAGATCGTTTTGCGGCCCTAGACCCGGCACGAGGGAAAACGGGGTTTATTCGTCCTAACCCTCCACATGGCAGCTTTTATGGAAATGTGGGCTTCGCGTTGCTTGCCCAAAGTTGAAAGAGAAATCTGGTGCCTGAATACCATCGGTTCCTGAGATAATCCAGCTCTGACAAGGCGATGGATGCAGTCGGTCCCGTTAGGCTCCGACTTCAATTGAAGCTCGTCGCATTGATGGCTCTGTAAGGGGTTTTGTCACACAGTTTGGCGAAATGTTATGACTGCTTTTCTTCGTGGTACTCTTGTTCGGCATTGATGCTCCAGATTGAGGAACGATCTGAATTGCCCGCCAAATCACATTCTACAGCTTCCATGGCGGAGAGCATGGAATGATCCTGATTGTTGTAGCGGTGCTGACCGTTGCGTCCGATGCAGTACAGGTTGCTCAGTGAATCCAAGTATTTCTTGACTTCGTCGAAACGCTCATAGGTGCCGAAGTAGGCGGGGTAGGCCTTGGGGATACGGATGCGCACCGAATCGAGCACGGCATCCTTGTCGATCAGCCCGATCTGAATCATTTCGTCGATGGCCAGGTCGATGAAGGTCTGATCATCCATCTTCCAGATTTCGTCTTCTTCACCACACATATATTCGAGTCCTACCCAGATCTTGTGGATGTCTTCGACCATGTAGGGGGACCAGTTGTTGAAGATCTGCAGACGACACAGCTTGACGTCTCCCTCCTGGATGTAGATCCAGGAGTCCGGGACAATATCATTCACGCTGGGAATCTCTGTGGTGTTGCGGATCTTCATCTTGTCGAGCAGCAGACCCACGGTCATGAAATCGCGGTAGGGGAGGCCCTGAGCAATGTCTTGAATGTCCTGGGATGGGGTTTGCTCGCCCAGCGCCTGAACCAGATCCTTGATGGGCATGGTGGAATAGATGCTGTCGGCACTGAACTGCGAAGATTCTTTTCCGTGTTTTGCGGTGATGGAGGTGATGCGGTCTCCGTCAAGGGTGATGTGCTCGACGGTATGTTCCATAAGGAGGTTGCCGCCCATGTCCCGGATCTCCGCGGCAACGGTTTCCCAGAGTTGACCGGGACCGTATTTTGGATAAAGGAATTGCTCGATCAGGGATGTTTCCGTGTCCTTTTGCTTGTAATCGGTGTCTTTGCGGGGACGGGAAAAAATCTTGCCCAGTGCAGCGAAGACGGCTTTGGAAAGGCTCAGACCTTTGATGCGCTGCGCACCCCATTCGGCGCTGATCTTGCGGGGGTGGTGTCCCCAGACCTTTTCGGTGTAGCCTTCGAAGAACATGCGGTAAAGCGGAGTTCCGAAACGATTGACCAAAAAATCCTCGAGATTTTCTTCCTGCGGGCGCTTGAAGACCCGTGACAGCAGGTAGCCGATGCCGGCTTGAGCGGTTCGTAGTAGTCCCATATTCAAGAAGGTGCGCGCCTTCATGGAAATCGGGTAGTCGAAGAATTTTCGCAGGTAGAAAATTCGTGAAATCCGTTGTCGCAAGAGCAGCACACGATCGGTCTGATCAGGATCCGGTCCGTCTTGGACCCATTCCTTGGAGCGGTCCAGAATCTTATCATCTTTGGATGGAGCGCCTTGTACAGGCATCCGTTGGGTCCACCAGTCCATGACCCGGTCGCTTTTACTGAAAAAACGGTGTCCGCCGATGTCGATTCGGTTGCCGTTATGGCGTACGGTACAGGAAATACCCCCGATGCGGTCGGTGGCTTCGAGGATGGTGACTTGGGTGTCGGGGCGTTGTTTCAGCAGTTCCCAGGCGGCGGTCAGGCCCGCAGGGCCTGCTCCGATGATCAAAGCGCTCTTTTCCTGATTCTCAGCTGTCATGTGTTTTCCACTTGAGGTTTGAAGACAAAGGCCCGCTTCATGCCGAAGTTCCAGAAGAGGACGACCCCTACCATAAATAACTTCGTAATCTGGTAATGAATCCCCAGTTTCCCGACCCCGAGCCACATACCTAACTCGGTAATCCCCAAGCCGGAAGCTCCGATGAGGGTGAAGTTGAGTAGGTCCCGCATACGGGTGGCTTGGGAATGTTTCCAGACCCAGAAGATACAGAACAGATAATTGGTGATCAGTCCGCCCAGGAAGCCCAGTGCGGCTGCAGCCAGGTAATGGGTGCCGCGTTCGATGAAGAGTATAAGGAGTCCAAAATCGACCAGGAACGAAAAACCGCCTGCAGTCGTGTATTTCACGAACTCCCGGCTGAGGCCTTTGGTTTTATGGAGCAGCTTCGAGGGCATGGCCCGAAATGTAGTGTTTGCCCTGGAAAAAAAAGCGCTAAGTCTTTGGAAAACAATGTTTTTTCTATATTTCAGACAAACTCGCAAGGATAGGACAATGCGTTTCCTGCTATTTTTGATGCTTTCAATTTCTGCTTCTGTGTTCGCAATGGGCAACACGGGTTTTGGTAAAATCGCCTTCGGCGTGGACCAGAAAAAGGTGGAAGAAGAAGTTTTCAAGATGGGCTTGACCCCGCAGAAGCGTAATGGAAACACCGTGGTGGTGATTCCGGTCTATCGCCTGCAGGAACTCCCCGTCGAGGTGGTTTTCCGTTTCAACCGCAACGGAAAGTTCTTCAGCTGCGAACTGCGAACCGGCAAGGTTGAAAAGAACCGATTCCATAAGGTCATCGAAGCTGTGCGCTACTTGTCTGAAAGAATTCAGGATCAATTCGGAGCTCCCAAGAAGAAGAACTACTTCCGCACGGAAGAAATCAAGGGCAAACGTTTTGTGCCCTACTGGACCTGGAACAACCCCGAGCTGGATGTGGCCACCTTCATTCGCTCGGCCCATGCCCGTTTCTATACGCAGGCTGTGGTTACCCACAAACGCCTCGCCCGTGAAAAGTAATCGCGTTTTCACAGCACATCATTTCGTTGCAACAAGCTTGACGTCGCTAACCCTGGGATGCCGACCCAACTTCGTCAGATCCAGGGCAGGTTCCCGGTGCTGGTGATGACAAAAGTCCATAGCTCATAATACACTAGAATTTCTGGTGCGCAGGACAAGAATAGCACAGGTTCTGCGTGTCAGTTTCGTCGAAAACACTCTGTATATAGAATTGAAAGGGCGCTCATATGGACCATAGAAGCGAATCTCGTATTCGTGCTCACTATGATGTGGAACGGGAGCTCGCTGACAAACTGAGAAACTCCAGCAAGGAAGACAGACGGCGCCTCTATACGGAGCTTTATGATGAGTTGTTTCGGCGAATTCCCGACCACCCACAGCTTCATCGAAAATCTGATCCTGAGCTCGATCATAGGAGAACACTGGGTCAGGCAAGGTTTTTGACGCCGTTGCTAGCGGACAACTCAATCTATCTAGAGCTGGGACCGGGAGCCTGTGCGCTAGTCACCCATATAGCCGGAAGTGTTGAGAAGGCATATGCAGTTGACGTCAGTAATGTTGTCACCGAGATAGAGAAACCACCGGCAAATATGGAGTTCGTGCTGTCCGACGGGACGAGTGTTCCTGTACCCGCGTCCAGTGTGGATCTGGCATTTAGCAATCAACTGATGGAGCATTTGCATCCGGATGATGCAACCGAACAGCTCGCTGGTGTGTATCGAGCATTGAAACCTGGTGGCAGGTATCTGTGTATTACCCCCAGCAGGCTCAGTGGGCCACATGATGTTTCCCAGCATTATGATACTGAAGCATGTGGGTTTCATTTAATGGAATACACCTATACTGATCTGGTGCTGCTATGTCGTGATGCAGGCTTCAGGAAGTTCGCGGCGATAGTGGGTTATAGAGGTTGGGGATTTCGTTGTCCAATATCAATAGTGAAAGCTGTTGAAGCAGTTGTGCAAATGGCCCCTGGATCCATTCGCAGGTGGGTTGGGCGGTTCCCACCAGTTCGTCTGGCATTGGGGGTTAAGCTGATCGCGACGAAATAGATGGCTCGCCGAGGCTACTCAAGAAATAGTTTTCTCAGTTCCTCTATATTCTGCTCCGAGTGGTATTTGAGGGCGTACTTTTTGGCTTTGTAACCAGTCTCGCTTCTCTTCCCGGAGTCAGCAATCAATTCTCGTACCTGCTTGAGAAGAATTTCATAGTCCCCTGTTGCGCAGGCACCCAGCGCGCCTTCGCTTAATAGTCGGTCAGGATCCACGTTAAAGGAAACAACGGGTACTTCTCTCATCCAAGCCTGAATAAAGGTGTTGGAGAACCCTTCGAACTCACTGGTATTTACCAGCAAATGCGAGCTCGCTAGAAGGCTGTTTACCTCAGCCTGGGTCAATCCCCCCCGATAAGAAACATTGCTGGTTTTATCAATTTCGCCCTGAACATAATCCCGCCAGCTCTGGGGGCCCTGAAAATTACCCATCATAATGAACTCTGCGTTCAAGTCTTTCAGGTCTCTGGCGAGTCTTATAAAGATCTGGGGCTGCTTTATTGTTTTAAGGTTCGCAATCCACAGCACTTTTATCTTGCCCTGTTTATCCAGTGATTCTTCTGGTGAAGGATGAAAATTGCGAATAATTCCGCTAGCTGTACGACCGTAATTGGATTCCAGAAGATCGACTTGATGATGGGATTGGGCAACGATGTGATCCGCGTGGCGCAGCCCGTACTCGAGAATTTTTTTGTCTATATAGGCCAAAGAGAATTTACGGGCCAGGGATAGTGGCCAGGGCTCCACGTCTGGGTCACTCGCTAGCTGCCACACCAGAGTGCAGGGGTTATTTCTACAATAGTAAGCGGCGATACCTGTATAGGCGCACCCAACCTGCTGATAGATAGTGTCGGGCTGAATCTCCCTCAAAGTGTCCAGCAGAGTGCGTGTGTCAAAAATAAAACCTGCGCCCTGAGATCTGCCGACCCGGCGAAGCTCATATCCTGCTGATTGAACTTCGGGATCCAGACGTCTTGCCAGATAATAGATTTGAAACTCACCGGATTTACTGAGGCAATCTATCAGTAGTTTGGCCTGGTACTGAGCTCCCCCCATTGTGTGCCCCCAATGGGTTGGCATCAGCACACATAGTTTTCTTTTCGGCATTCTTCGGTAACCCAGCTCAACGTGAATCTTGCGATAGAGCAAGTTTGTACAATTCAAGATATTTCTGGGTTATTGAGAGCCACAAAAATTGCTCTACGGTTTCTTGGCCATTCTGAGCCAACCTGTTGCGGGTTGTGTCATCGCTGGCTATTCGTAGCAGCGCTGCAGTCAGCTCATCGATGGAACCAGGAGCAACCAGGATTCCATTCTCCTCGCTGTTGATGATGTCTTCGTTACCGGAAATGCTGGTTGCAATGACACAGCTACCTGCGGCCATGGCTTCGAGCATTGCGAGCGACAGGCCTTCCGTACCTTCTGCAATGGAAGACGAAACATAAGCGTATGATGCGTGGAGAAGAGTGACCAGCAGATCCGGCTCAGTACTTGTATACCCTGGCAGAGGAAATCTGAGTACACCAGAGAATTTCACATAATCTCCCAATCCTCGTTCGATCACACTATTGCAGAAAGGTGCTGATGTATTGCCTACTATTATCAGGCGTAATTTGGGATCTACCTCGAGCGCCTTCAAAAATCCGTCAACCAGCTCCTTATGTCCTTTTCGAACATGGTAGTTTCCTACAGAGACAATGAGCTTCGAATCGTGTGGCAACTCGAAGTGCTTGAACACATCGACATCAACCTTTTGCGTAAATCTTTTGATGTCGACGCCGTTCGGTATGGAAATGATATTTTTTTTCGTGCTTGCGTCTTCTAGTGACGCAGCCACCGCTTTACTGATCGCGGTAGTGTATATAGCGTTCTGGACCGCAAAGCAGATCTTCTTGTCCTTCTCAGGATCTAATCTGGCACCAAAACCAATTTCCTCAACCTTGTGTATTTTCCAGGCGAGCTCCTTAGGAACCAGCGAGATTCTATGCCACCTGTAAAGTGTGTAGCCGAAAGTGTGCTTGATGAATCTGTACCAACCCGCTGGACCGACGAGTAAGACTTCGTGTCCCAGTTCCAGTAATGAAGTGGCGAGGTGATAAACTACAATTTCTTTACCACCGATCAGCGGTAAATGGGCATTGTTGAGCAGGAGAATTTTCAATTGAACACCCGGATGATCAGAACAGTTAGTATGTAGTACTCAGTGTCCATTGGGCCGTGAAGTATACAGGGTAGGCGGTTCATTGGAAAGCTATGGATCGTGTGGTGGGTCCCAACAGAGCAATTTACCCAGTGGTCAGGGGTGTATGAAGCACATCGGGTTCTCTGGAGATCTTTTGAATGCCGGGGGCATCATGTAATATGAGCTGGCGTTCACAAACTTAAAAAAACACGACCGCAAATCTCGTTGCTTCTGGTTAGGATATGCCTCTGCAGGATGACTAGAAGTATAACTTGGGCGGAGTTTGTCAGACAAAATTTGGATAAGGTAATAGTTTAATGCGTTGTGAACCTGGAAAATACCCTGAGCACATTGATACGGATGCTTGGGTGAAATGAGCCTAAAAGAAAAGTCGGCAAATACCTCAGGGATAAATACCTGGAAGCAATTCGCACGGCAAGTCAGGTCAAGAGATACATTACTCCTCAAGGAACTTGACCGGTTTCCCCGATCGGTACTGGTAACAGGGTGCCAGCGATCAGGTACTACCGCCCTGTCACGGTTGATAACTGGCAGTTCAGGAATGATAGATTTTTCCTTTGGTAAAGATGATGAACTGGATGGGGCGTCAATACTTTCAGGGTCAGTCGATTACGACCCGGTTGGCAGATACTGCTTTCAGACGACCTATCTGAATGATTGCTATCGTGAGTACTTTTCTCATCAGCGGGATAACAAAATCATCTGGGTATTGAGAAATCCGTTTTCGGTATTTTACTCATTGCTGCATAATTGGAAGAGATTCCCCCTGAAGGAGCTCTTTCTCGCCTGTGGTGCTGAGCACCTGCCCAATGAATACAAGGTGCGCTTTCGTCGATATGGGTTACTGGGTGTGTCGAGGCTTCACAAAGCGTGCTTATCTTATGTTGGCAAGGTGAGTCAGGCACTTGAATTAATTGAAGGATTGGGAACCGCTCATATAAAGATCGTAGAGTATGATGATGTGACCAAGAACAAAAGTGTTATTGCTCCTGAAATATACAGGTTCATCGACCCTCCATATGAAGAAGAGTATGCAAACAGATTGCATTCAAATAGTCTGGACAAGGCGAGCCTGCTATCAAAGAAAGAGCATTCTGAAATTGAGCACTGGTGCCGGCCGTTGTACCGCAAAGCACTAGAGCTTTGCGAAAAACAATAAGCGACGCCGAAATAGGTGCCGAGAGCCAGGCTATTCCATGCAGCCACAAATGTTGAAATACTTGATCGTCTCCAGTGACAGGTATCCGCCGTTTCGCGTGGATGTGTCAGTTTTGTTTGGAGAGGAAATGGCTGGTCGTGGTCATGTTATTGACTGGCTGTTGCAATCAGAAGCAATGTGTAAAAAGCCTTATGTCACCGAATGGGGTGGCGGTAGAGTTTTTGTTGGACAGGTTAATACCGGGGCGTCACGTTTTAACAAACTGACAAAGTATTTTCAGTCGTTCTTTCATGATCTGAAGTTGTTCAAACTAGTTCGTGATGGCGATTATGATTTTATTCAGGTGAAAGACAAATTTGTTGCAGCAGTTCTGGCCTTGATTGCTGCGAAAAAGTACCACACAAAGTTTTTCTTCTGGCTTTCGTTTCCGATACCAGAAGCATCTATTTATGCTGTCAGAGAAGGTATTGCTCGTTACCGTTGGGTCTCTTATATTAGGGGTATTGTTCAAAAGTTTCTGCTCTATCGGATTGTTCTACCGTTTGCTGATCATGTGTTCGTACAAAGCGAACAGATGAAAATTGATGTCGCGCTGATGGGTGTCTCGAAGGAAAAAATGACAGTTGTACCCATGGGAATATCACTTGGGATGTTTCCCTATCAGGAGAAACAACCGGAAATTGAGCAGGGAATAAAGAGAGTTGTCTATATCGGCACGATGGTTAAGTCCCGTCGGATGGATTTTCTACTTAGAGTATTTAAGAAAGTACATAGCAGGAATGGGGATACGAGGCTGTATATGGTTGGAGGGAGTGATTTTCCCGAGGATCTAGAGTACCTGGCCGAGGTTGCACAGGAGTGTGGCATTAGTCAGCTGGTGGAATTTACTGGACTGGTCAGTCGCGAAGAGGCGCTTGATTATGTTAATAACTCTAGTGTCTGTGTGTCACCTTTCTATCCGACACCAATTCTGAATTCTACGTCGCCGACAAAATTGATTGAGTATATGGCCATGGGAAAGGCGGTGGTTGCAAATCATCACCCGGAGCAGTTATTGGTGATCTCGGAGAGCGGTTCGGGGTTGTGTGTTGCATATGATGAAGATGAATTTGCTGAGGCCATATTGAGTTTGTTGCAGCAACCTCAACTATCTGCAGAAATGGGCAGACGCGGCAGGAAGTATGTAGAAGAAAATCGAAGCTACCCAAAAATTGCGGATGATCTGGAGAAAAAATACCTCCGGATTCTTGAATCACGATGAGATCTGACGGGAACTACAATTACAGGCATCAGTATGCGGGCCGAGTGTTTTGAACTCACCCCAAAAAGCTGTGCGGCGGTTGTTGTGGAAGATTTCTCCTGGTTTATTCAGAAAGGTGGTAAAACTCGATTCAGGACAGGTGTTCTCCATTGGAATTGTACGCTCTGGTAATTATCTGGACATAAAGACAATTGCGGATACCAATAATCCAGTCCTGGCTCACGTCGACGTGTCCGATGTCCCAGCGGCATTCGTTGCAGACCCGTTTTTGTTGTACCGGAACGAGAAATGGTACATGTTTTTTGAGGTCTTCAGTCTTTCTACGCGTCTTGTTGTGATTGGGCTGGCTACCAGTTCTGATCTTAGTTGCTGGAACTATCAGCGGATAGTACTGAAGGAACCCTTTCATCGAGCCGCGCAAAGGTGGCGACCT
>DMJN01000314.1 GCA_003451715.1 Gammaproteobacteria bacterium
GCGGGCGCAAGGATGCGCAGGAGCAGTTGCCGAGGAGCAATTTTCTGCTAGTGCGAACGCGTTTGGAATCGAGTGAGATTGACTCTGGGTTTAAGTGGCGTGGTAAATAGTGTAGACCATCGGATTGGCTAAGAGTGCAAGACTGTTTACTGTTACGCAGGCACAAAGCAGGCCCCCGCGTATACCTTTAACAAATGTCACTGAGGCACCGACAAAGCCAATTAATGCCGCAACCGAAACCAAACTGGTTGCCGGTTGAATAACATCCGGGTGGGGTGTCTTCAGTGATGTGTCTGACCAATCATAAAAATGGCCAATAACCCAAATTAGTAGCCCTTTGACGGCAGCAGGGGTGCCGTGTCAGAGCCATCCAGCGATCGAAAGGAGTAACCTGCTTGTACTGCTCAGGCAGCACATCGGGTTTCAAAACCCCTATCTCTGAAGGATTCATTCAGACTGGGTTTTACCCCCTATGCATAAGCGAATAACCAAGCTAAGAACCAAGCTGCCATAAACAAGATTGCTCCGCACCATAACATGATGTTCGTCTTTGGTCCTGTTTCCATAATTTACTCTCCCGTAAAAATCGTTGACCATTTTCCACTATTTGTTGACGTTCTTGCCAAAATCTTTGCTTTGGAGACCATAAGACCACCACCTATCATTTCGGCACAGTTCCCCCATATGGGGATACGTAGAATAATAGCTATCTCCATCTAAGTCCATGCCCTCCTATGCCTAAAATATTATCTTTTGCTTGCTCCAAAAACCTCGTGAATCCCCCTATATCCCCACGATATTGACTAATCTAGCCGGTTATCCCCCTCTAATTCAGTCAATCTTGAATTGTCTGGTGTATCAGGCCGCAGCTTGCCCCATCGCCCTCTGCAGTGCATGGATGTACAAATGTCACGGGAGCGGTCCTAGCAGCAAGTAGCAAAAGGAGAAAGTTGAGAACCTTCAAACAACTCGATCTGAGGGGGTGCCCATCCTGGTAGGAGCCGGCAGTGTTAGTGGAAATAGTCTTTTCTATCAGGTGCTTGAGAAGCTTCTCGATGGCCGCCAAGTCTTCGGCCTGATAGTTTAATCGTGGTCTATCCCCGATTTCACCGATATACTCGACTAATCACCCCTATCGATTGACAGCCGAACTAACATGCCCAGATTTTCCATTTTCCTGCTCATGGCGCTGACAGTATCGACACAAGCCCAAGACCGCACCCCAATAATCTTCGACACGGATTTCGTCGTGCCGCCCCAAGACGACAGCATGGCGTTGATGCTTGCTCTGCAGTCACCGGAGCTGGAAATCCTGGGCATCACCACGGTTATGGGGAATGATAGTGTCGAACGTGCCACATCTGACGTATTGCGTATGCTCGAGATAGGGAATCAAGCAGCCATACCTGTGTACGTCGGTGCCGACATGCCATTGGTGCATGAAAAGAGCGAATTTGCCGTTAACAATTACGGTCGCTGGTATTCAGATGACATGCCCCCAATGCCGCCCGGCGGCTATCCGACAAAAAAAGCCGAGGAAGAATCCGCAGTTTCTTTTATCTTGCGGACAGTTATGGCAAACCCGGGTGAGGTGACGATTGTCGCGATCGGCCCGCTAACAAACATAGCACAGGCGATCCGAGCAGAACCGGGTTTCGCAGAAAATGTGAAGCAACTCGTCATCATGGGTGGCGCGATTGCATTACTTGCGGATGGCGCCGGAAATATCACACCGAATGCGGAATTCAATTTCTGGGTCGATTCCGAAGCAGCCTATATCACTTTGAGATCGGGAATTCCTATTGAACTTTCCCCATTGAACGTTTCGCGGAAGTCGGCGTTATCCAGGGAATGGTACGAAGAGTTAGTGGCGGTCGATAATCCATTAACTGTTTTACTCAGAGATACTCTGGAGGAACGATTCGAGCAACAGCCAGACCGTACATGGTTCATGTACGATCAGATTGCTGTTGCCAGCCTGATTGATCCATCACTCGTGACCACCGAGTCACTGTACGTCGACGTGAATATCGACCATGGCATCAGCTACGGCGCTTCTGTCGGCGGACGTGATACCTGGCCCGGCGCCGAGGGAGCATCGAAGATGAACGTGCAATACGATCTCGACTGGCTGAGATTCATCGAGATGTTTATCGAAAGAGTCCAGCGCTCCTTGCCCCCTGGAAACAGGTGACACTAATGCTCTCGAGTTCAGATTTTCGAGGGTGACTGGGCATTTCCCATTATCGGTCCCCTTCTCAGTGTCATTGATGTCCTTCACTCCGGACCGACCCGGCAAGAGACAAAGTCAAATTGGATCGTTCCATTTTTTGCTCCGACTGGTGACAAGATTGGGTAGCCCTCAATTCGTAGCTCAGACTAGCTTCTTTAGTCACCAGGCGTTCTATACATCAGGCAGTATTTCATCGCCATAAATCACCAGATTATCCAATTCAACTCGACCAACATCGCTTGGATTCTTTAACCTCAATTCCACGGTGTGCTCACCATCATCCAGAGCATATTTCCAGGCCAAATAGAAACGACGTTTTGTGAATTGCGTTGGCCAGCTGACAGTTTCAACCAGTGTGTCGTCGATATAGATATCCGCCTCGAACACATAATCGAGTTCGCCATCAGCCACCGCCGTGCCCATAAGAGCGTATCCAACACCATCAAAATCGAAACTGTATGAATCTGTGAGGATAAGTTGTTCGTCTCCACTGGTGTTATTGCTGTCACTAAGTGTGCGCCGTTCTTTAGGATAATGGTTCTCAAATGCGTCTTCGAAAGGAACAGTCTCGGCATCTTGAAGCTGAATAGTAATGTTATCGCCATTGACCGAACCACCACCGCGTTCAATCAATTCCAGGGCATGACGGTAAGACATGTCATAGGCGTCGTTTAAAGAAATCGTAGTATAAGCAAAATCCATCGATTCAATTTCTGCCAGACCTTGCTTCCAAAAATCAGGGATACCGTTGTAGCCATAGATAGTACCGAGAATACCGGCTGCTGAGGCTGGATTGCAGTCAGCATCGTCGCCGGCTCTGGTGGCAATCTCCAGCGTTCGCGAAAAATCACCATCGCCATAAAGCAAACCGAGAACTACCCAGGCAGCGTTTATTTTTGCATCGATATTGAACGGTGACATCAGACCTCTCGGACCCAGATCAGTGTCGGACCATTTATCATGAATGCCCTGCCAGGCAAACTTCCAGTCGTCTGGATTCTCTTCATGCAAGGCGATGACATCACTTATGATTTTGTAGAAATCACTCTGAGCTGGAATTATTTCCAGCGCTTCTTCGACAATGCCTTCGATGTCATCGTTGACGAAGGCCAGGGAATACATTGAGGCAATGTACACACCACCGTACCAACCATCACCGTAGTTCATGATGTGGCCTACTCTATCGCTGATTTCTACGGCGCTATTCAACATACCTGGAGCCATAATGCCGGCAAAGTCTGCTTCGATCTGGAAATCGATATCGTCGGCAGCTGGATTATTCATCCAGTGCCCGGACTGAGGAGGGCTGATGCCATCTAACACATTGTATCGGGCTACTTGATTGGCAAACCAGAGACTATAGTCAGCGTTTGCAAAGGCGTTAGCAAATGACTGAGCAGGCGCATCCATGCCTTCGTCTTCAAATACCTGGACAAAAGTAAGGTCCATATAAATGTCATCGTAGACACCAGGAATATTATCCATGGTATCGAATAGGTAACCATCGTACCAGGGCAACTCGCGATCATCAGGCACCCGAGTACTATTAAACCTGAACTCAACAGGAAAGCCATAGGTGACGCCGATAGTCTGCGCCGCCCAGGCTCCTTTAATCTTATCCTTCAGGGCTTCTGCAGAAAAAGTAACCCTATTCTCCGCTGAAAATCCCACCACTGGAATCAGCAGCAGGCTGACTACAACAAGGTGCTGGCCAACTGTTCGTAATCGATTTCGGATTGTCACTGTCTTATCCCTCTCTAAAACTCTAAATGGAAACACCATGCGGTTCTATTGTTCAGCTCGATGAATTGGTGGCTGATCTCCAGTACGGCCTGGTCCGTGCTCCCATTTACGCTATTCTGATATTGATGTAGGGTAAGCTCCAGCGTGAGACACAGGCCTACCCATCCTGTTTCTGGAAGGAATAATAAGAGGAGTCCCTTCGTGATTACAAGCTTTGCAACCGCGATTACCGTAATCGGCAGTATTAACACCGACATGGTGGTAAAAACTGAACAACTGCCTAGCCCTGGGCAAACGGTAATCGGTGGAGATTTTTTCATGTCAGCCGGAGGCAAAGGTGGAAATCAGGCCGTAGCGGCGGCGCGATTGGGAGCGGCAGTTTCGATGGTAGGCAATCTCGGCACCGACATTTTCGGTGACACCGCGGTCAGTAAACTGGAATCCGAAGGCATCGACTGCAGATTTGTCAGCCGTGACAGTCATCTGCATTCGGGAGTCGCACTGATAAGTGTTGACGAGGGTGGAGAAAATCATATTGTAGTCTCAGCGGGTGCTAACAGTGCATTGAATGACGCACACGTCGAAGCGGCATTCGACGCTCTACATGACTCATCAATAGTCCTGATCCAGTTAGAAATTTCAATGGCCACCGTCGCCAAAGCCGTTGCTCTTGCGGGCGAAAGGAATTGTCGGGTGATTCTCGATCCGGCACCTGCTCAAGAATTACCTGCAGCGATAATGAAGGGTGTGTATCTGCTAACCCCCAATGAATCCGAAGCTGAACTACTCACAGGAATCCGAGTTCGCGATGAAAATTCTGCCCGGCAGGCAGCAGGCAAACTACTGACAGCCGGCGCCGAAAACGTCTCCATTACCCTTGGCAATCAGGGTGTTTTTCTGGCAAACGCTGGGAGTGACCGTCTCATTTCTGCACCAGATGTAGATGCCGTTGATACGACTGCCGCGGGAGATTGCTTTAATGGAGCCTTGGCCGTATCTCTGGCCAGCGGTAACAGTCTGCCTGAGAGTGTGGATTTTGCCTGTAGAGCCGCTTCGATTTCAGTAACTCGTCTTGGTGCTCAGGATTCCATGCCTTACGCCCACGAGATTGAACAATAGAGCTGTTCAGCCAATACTTTTGCCCATAGAAAATGGAATTGGGAAAGAATAGTCCGACAATAGGATAGCCATCAATCCATGCTATTCTTAACCGCAAAGCTCAGGCAAGTATGAGGCAGTAATTGGAAATGACAACGATGAAAAATGTGCTAAGCGCTGCGATACTTTTACTGCTTGCCGCGTGCGGATCGGAAGATACAACTAATTCATCGACTGTAGACGGTGGTGATGCCACCAGGCCGAGAGTTGCTCTGGTAATGAAGTCTCTGGCCAATGAATTCTTCGTCAATATGGCCAACGGAGCGGAGGCACATCAGGCAGCAAACAGCGACCAATACGAACTACTAGTCAACGGCATTAGAAACGAAAGCGATCTGGCACAACAGGTAAGCCTGGTTGACCAGATGATTAGTTCTGGCGTGCAAGCCATAGTAATCGCTCCAGCCGATTCCAAGGCGCTGGTACCTGCTCTGGCCCGCGCCGTAGCTGCGGGAATCGTCGTTATCAATATTGATAATCGCCTCGAACCCGAAGTACTGGCCGAGTATGAATTACGAATTCCGTTCATTGGCCCCAGCAACCGCGAGGGAGCGAAGTTAGTCGGAGACTATGCTCTGCAAGACTTGGATAGCGGCAGTGAGGTCGCCATTCTTGAAGGTATACCGTCGGCGTTCAATTCGATTCAACGAAGGACCGGTTTCGAAGATGCAGTTGCGCAAGCGGGCATGAAGGTAGTGACATTGCAAAGCGGTGATTGGGATCAAACTAAAGCCGCACAACTGACTTCTGCGATCTTGTCACAGTTCCCTGAGCTGGATGTTATTCTCGCCGCTAATGACAATATGGCCCTTGGTGCTGCTTCTGCCGTGGGGCTGGCGGCGCTCGATCATAAAGTTACCATTGCCGGTTTTGACAATATCACTGCTATACACCCACTCATTGAATCCGGGGCAGTGGTTGCCACCGTGGACCAGTTTGGTGACCAGCTAGCAATATTCGGTATTGAGTATGCTCTGGAAGTAGTGGCAAATGGCACCGTCCTTCAAGACCGTGAAACGCCTCTGGAGTTAATTACTGCCGCTTCCCTGCAAGCAAATTAGGATATCACGCCCATTGTGACTGCCCGCATAGCTACCGAAGGGCTCGATAAAAGCTTCGCCACACCGGTATTAAAGCAGGTTGCCTTGCAGATCTCACCGGGGAGTATCCACGGTCTGGTGGGAGAAAACGGTGCCGGTAAATCGACCCTGGTTAATATTATCAGCGGTTTGTTGCCCCCCGATTCTGGTTCTATCGCGCTAGACGGCAGATCCTATTCCCCCGCTTCTAGAAAGGCAGCGCTGGTTGCAGGAATCGCCTTGGCATCTCAGGAATTAAGCCTGATTGATACCTTGTCAGTGGCAGAGAATATTCTGCTGGCATCGTTTCCTCAGAAGGCTCTGGGAATTAATCGACATGCAGTCAGGCAACGAGCCAGAGCCCTGATGGATCTGGTTGGCCTGGAACATCTCTCGCCCCAGACACCACTTGCACAGCTGAGCCTGGCGGAGAAGCAGTTAGTGGAACTGGCCAAGGCTTTGTCCATGCCGGAAGAAACTACCAGACTGCTGATCCTGGATGAGCCCACATCGGCTTTAACATCTCCACAGGCAAACCTATTACACCAAATTATTAAACAGCGCTCGGCCGCCGGATTGAGTGTCATTTATGTTTCTCACCGCCTTGATGATGTGCTTTCTGTTTGTGATACGGTATCTGTTTTACGTGATGGAGTAATTCAGCTTACGGCTGCCTGCACTTCCTTGACCAGTAATGATCTGATCAGAGCAATGTCCAGAGAGGAACTACTGCGACATAGCGATGATAAGCCAAGAGCATTTGGTGAGGTTCGTCTCACGGTTGAGCAGCTATCGAGTACAGATTTTCCTGAACCAATTTCCCTGCACTGTCATCGTGGTGAGATCCTCGGCATTGCTGGACTTTCCGGTGCAGGGCGATCTGAGTTATTGCACGCTATCTACGGACTGTCGGCCGAGCGCCAGGGACGAGTTGTGCTGCACGCGGCGGGGCCGGATACAGTGATCGACTCAGCCAGTACCGCCGCCAACAACGGAATAGCGTTGATCGCCGAAGATCGGAAGTCCCAGGGAATTTTTTCCGGCAAGTCTGTCTCCCTGAACACGACGATAGCCGGGCTGGGAAAACTGGGTGGTGCGCTGAGTACGATCCTGCCCAAGCGGGAACAACGCGTCAGCGAAGAGTTGATCGCACAGCTGAGAGTGAAGTGTGAAGGACCGTTGCAAACTATCGATGAACTGAGCGGAGGTAATCAACAGAAGCTGTTGGTCGCCCGTTGGTTGCAGGCGAAATCGGATGTTTGGCTGCTCGATGAACCGACTCGCGGAGTCGATGTCGGTTCGAAACTGGCCATTCACAATCAGCTGCGACAGTTACGCGATCAAGGTGCGACTATACTAATCGCATCCAGTGAATTGGAAGAGCTCACGGCACTGTGTGATCGCATTCTAGTGTTGTCGAACAAGAAAGCCGTGGCGACCTATGATCGCGGCCAGTGGAGTAAGGAAATGTTACTGGAGGCAGCCTTTAGTAATTACCAGGGCCCGCGTGCTGCGGCAGGGTAGTTTCGCGCGTACCTGTAGTTGCGAATAGAAAAATCAAAACAGTCAGAGAGAATACATTTTGTTGAGAAAATTGAACTTAGTATTTGAAGAACTCTTTATCTTCATTGCCCTGCTCTTGTTGGTGATGTTCTTCGGCGTGATGGCGGAAAACTTCTTTACTGCAGGCACGCTTACGGCAATTCTCACCCAGCTTCCCGCTCTAACCGTCGTGACAATTGGCATGACCCTGGTGCTGATCAGCGGAGGAATCGACTTATCTGTAGGTTCTGTAGTGGCATTGAGTGCCGGCGTGATTGGTATCGCATTTACCGTATTTGAATTGCCACTGATAATCGCTGCGGCACTGGGAATAGTGGCCGGAGGCTGTGCAGGTCTGGTCAATGGTGTGCTGGGGAGTTATTTCCGCTTACCCGTTTTTATCGTTACCCTGGGAATGCTGGAAGCTGGGCGAGGCCTGGCTTACATGGTCACTGATTCGCAAACCGTTTATATCGGTGCCAGCATTCAGTCTTTGTCTCTGCCGATATCCGGCATCGGCTTGTCGCCTTCTTTTCTTGTCTCGCTGGGGCTGGTGGTGCTCGCTCAATACGCATTGACCCGAACCGTTTTCGGACGCTACCTGATAGCTATTGGAACCAATGAACAGGCGGCGAAGATCTCCGGAATCCGAACCGAGCCTTATTTGACATGGGTACTGGTGATATCAGGTTTGCTGGCCGGTCTTGGAGGCCTGATGAATGCAGCCTATTTGGGAGCCTCCGATCCCAACGCTGCGCTCGGCCTGGAACTGTCGGCCATCGCGGCTGCGGTCATTGGAGGTACCAGCTTGATGGGTGGGCGTGGTTCCATCGTGGGTGCTTTTATCGGTGTCTTGATTATTTCCGTACTTCAAAATGGATTGGCGCAGTTGGGGGTATCAGAACCGGTGAAGCGGGTAATAACTGGACTGGTGATAATTCTTGCCGTATTACTCGATCGCTGGCGTAGCCGCTAGGATCGATTGCCAGCCAGGCGCTTTTCAACATGCTGCATGAGAATGGCCTGTGCTAGACTCCCTTCAATTCAAACTCACAAACTCTTGAAGAAACAATCTAATGAATAGACTAATTTTCATAGTTGCCCTGTGTATTCAAGCGGCGAACGCAGACCCGGTAAAAGTTATCTTTGACACCGACATGGGAAACGATGTGGATGACGCATTAGCCCTGGCAATGCTTCACTCATTCGAAAACCGCGCTGAAAGCGAGTTATTAGCCATTACAATAAGCAAAGACCACGTCGAGGTTCCACCCTATATAGATGCAATCAATACGTTTTATGAGCGAGGAGAAATTCCATTAGGAATAACGAGTAGCGGTATCACACCACAGCAAAGCAGGTTCACGGGAATCATCCATGAAAAAACCGGTGAAAGCCCGGTTTTTCCCCACGATTTGCTGCCTGGTGATCCGGTGCAAGAAGCTACCAGCTTATTGCGTCAAACATTGTCTTCCCAGCCGGACCAATCCGTAGTGATCATTCAAGTAGGTTTCTCGACCAATCTGGCAGGATTGCTGGCAACCAGCCCCGATGAACATTCTGAGCTTAACGGGCGCGATCTCGTCGTCAGGAAGGTAAGGTTCATATCCATAATGGCGGGCACTTTTGCCGAAATATCCGGTGAAACACATTTGGAATACAATGTGGTGCAGGATATTGCATCGGCACAAATCCTCGCCAGAGAGTGGCCGACTAAGATCATCTGGAGTGGATTCGAAGTCGGGCTGGCCATCCGATATCCAGCTGTCAGCATAGAAAATGACTTTCTCTATAGAGAGCGTCATCCAATCCGCGAATCCTATCAACTCTATATTCCAACACCCCATGAGAGACCTACCTGGGACCTGACAAGCGTCGTCTATGCGGTTCGCCCGGATCTCGAGTACTTCGAACTTTCTCCACCGGGAATCGTATCTGTCCTGGAGGATGGGGAAACCGTTTTCAACCCTGATCAGAACGGGCAACACTATTTCCTGAGAGCTGATGACGACAGGATTCCTCGCATAAAAGAAATAATGACCCTGCTGGTAAGTGAGCCGCCCCAGCCTTGATTAATAGTCAAGTTAACAATAGGCGTACGAAGCTCAGCATTGGTAAAAATTTCTGGGGATATCTCAGGCTCTGAAACCCGTTGATTCAGTCAAGGTCGGGGGCCGTAGTGCGGTGTAGCAGCATCCAATTCCAACGCGCCGAGGTCTGGCGCATTCCCCGTAAAGCCATCAGTCACCGTCGGCAAAAACATTCCCTTATCGACAGCCGCCGAGCCGGGCCGTAATCGAAAATCGAGATCCACTGCATCGTAGATATCTTGAAGTGTGCTCGCTTCGCGGGCATCGAGAGGTGGCACGTTTGTAAACACGTCGTATCCCACCCGCAGGCTATTCTGATCCTGACCGGTTGCCTCGCTGTATTCTTCAAGCGAAGCAAACTCCCGCAGCTGTAGTGTCGGGGAATAACCCGGTCGTGGGAAATCTGCGAACACATCGAGTGGCGGGCTTTCCCATCGAAACGGCATGGCAGTATCAGCTGCAGGGCCAAAACCGTTGTGATCCGATGAGGAGTAGTTCGTAAAGGTCGTGATCCCAAACAGATTCGGCCGTTGCGGGAAGCCCGTGAACCTCCGGAAATCGGGAGGTGCATTCTGTCCCAGGATCAAGTTGTTACGCCAATGGGTGTTACTTGTTGTTCCGGTTGTCTCGGACAACATGGTGTTGTTGTAAAACACAACTCCTGCTGCGCCGAAGAATCGGCTCGAACCACCAGGAAGGTTATATCCTATATTGCGAACCCAGTAGATCGGTCCTCCCAGAACTGGTTGATTGTTGAAAGCGTGTGAGGGATGGTTGATCAACATGTTTCGAAGCACGCGCACATTGTGCATGCTCCCGTCAGTCTCGATCGGGTTGTCGTGGGAATTGCTGATGTAATTGTTATAGAAATCGATTGCAACCGGCCGACGGTCCCAGAACTCCCGCGGTGGATACTTCGGGCCATCCGGCATGCCCGGTTCGGCGGTCGCGACACTGCCGTCGGGATTACCATAGGTCTCTACATTGATCCCATCATGGAAGTCGGCAATATAGTTGTAGGCCACTACGTGTCCCGGTCCGTAAACTTTTACCGCCACATAAGAAGCCATGACCGGAGGATGTACCTGACCGTCGACACCGTCGAATTGTCGCCACAGATGCGCATCGTTCCAGCCGATCATCCGCTCGGGGTCGTTGCGGCCGTAGAACCAGTTATCTGCAATGTAGAAATTGCTCGAACCGGAATAGTTGGTGAAGACACCGGCACCCACATCTTCAAAGCGTGAGTGCTTCACGGTGAGCCCCTTCGCTCCTTCGATAAATTGCTGCCCCGCCCAGATGGCAAACTCTGTATTGCGAAAGGTAATACCTTCGAAATAGGTGTAGTCCGCTGTCATGACATTAAACAGGGCGAAGTTGCCATCCCCATCGAAGATGACTTCGCCATCTCCGGCAGCCTTGATGGCTATGGGTCTTTCCGGCGTGCCGTCCGCCGTCAGGAAGTATGTGCCTTCATAGGGATAGGTGCGATTGGCTGCGCCGTATTCATAGCGGTTGTTAGTATAAAGCCCTCCATGCATCAGCACGGTGTCACCCGGTTGCACTCTCGGGCGCCCCGCCGTTGCAAAATCCCCGGCCCCACAAGCCAGGTTGTAGGCACACATCAAACCTTCGAATGAGGGCTCAAGCTTGCTGCCAGTGAAACCACGGGGGTAGACGTGAAACACCCTGCCATTCTCGTACGGCACCGGTTCTGCACGGGTGCGGGTAGCTACAGTCTTTGTGGAATCCCCATTAACTCCATCAGGATCAGTAAGATCAAAGCGAACTTCATAGTCAGTGTCGGGTTCTAAATCGAGAACACTCCCGGCAAACATATTCGGGGCAATGACATCGAATTGCGGGCCTACTGAAATCCGTTCACCTTGCAGTCGCATGAGTGGTAGTGCGGGTAACCAGGATGACTCTCCCTGCACACGATACGAAACTTCTACCACCGCGTTGCGGTTATCGTCACCTTCGATAAACCATTCGAAGCCGAGATTGATCAGGGTCGGTGGTTCGATC
This sequence comes from Gammaproteobacteria bacterium, assembly GCA_003451715.1. Classification (GTDB taxonomy): domain Bacteria; phylum Pseudomonadota; class Gammaproteobacteria; order Pseudomonadales; family Pseudohongiellaceae; genus UBA9145. The sequence goes on from DMJN01000314.1 coordinate 11,874, forward strand.
AACAGCTCACCGCTGGTGACACTATTGCTCGATGCATCTGCTGCTTGCGCCATCACGAGTGAGTTGCGTTCGAATTCAAATGTGCCAATGACACACAGAGCCAGCACGGCAAAGCGCATGCAGTGGCTGCATTGTGGATGAATAATTGGAATGTTCATATGGCTCATGTGTCTCAAGTCTATCAGTAGGTGCTGCTATGTACGCGATATACGTTTGCTGAGATTTATTCTACTATTTGATGACGACTTCAGCATTAAAGCCACTACCCATTCAGGAGCAACACCATGAACGATTCAGAACCCGATATTTCTAGAAGAAACTTACTCACATCCGCAGGCACGGTCACCGGCCTGGCAGCCCTGGCAAGCTTGTTTGGTGGCAGCGAAATGGCAAACGCACAGGTAGTAGGTCTGAACGCGATGGGTCCGACACCAGAACAGGCTCGGGCATTTGCCGAGCTGCCGGACAGACCGGTGGTGATGGTTAACTTAACCAAGTTCAGTAGAGACGGAGCGGGCGGGAATGACTATGCCCAATACGGCGAGGATGTGGGCAGAATTCTGGCTCAAATTGGCGCCGAAGTTATATTTAGAGGTGAATGCCAGGGGACTTTCATTGGCGGTGCGGAATGGGACGGAATAGCTTTGGTACGTTATCCTAATTCACGTGCCCTGTTACAGATGGCACAATCTGAAGAGTATCAAGCAATCAGCGGCAATCGTAACTCAGGGTTGGAAGGTCAGATGAATATTGCCGTATTTGAAAGTTAGAAATTTTGCATTTACAGGGCACGCTGAACAATTGCGACTAGCGAGAACTATCATGCACCATAAACTCTTCGTTTTGTTAGCTTTTACACTGGCTACTGTAGCCTTGGGCTTTTTGAGCCAACAAAACTGGTTCGTACCTCCGATACTGGCCGCAGAATCAAACACTCTGGAAAAAGAATTTGTAAATCCTGTCGGGTCCAGTTTTACGAATGTAGTAACGGTCAGTAATGGTGGGGTAAAGACACTTTATATATCAGGGCAGGTAGGATTTGCTGGAAACCAGATTCCCGATGATTTTAGCCAGCAAGTTGAAAATGCTTTTGTGAATTTGCGGCAACAACTGGAAGATGCCGGCGCCGAATTGTCTGATATTGTGAAAACGAATGTCTATATCGTCGATCTGGACCGGGAAAAAGTTGCTGCCTTCAGCGCAGTGCGGGCTAGACACTTCCCTCAACAGGACCAGCCAGCATCCACCATGGTGGGGGTGACAGCTCTGGTTTTCCCGGGCCTGGCAGTGGAGATAGAAGCAGTCGCCGTTGTTGAGGACTGAGATTTCATACTAATCAAGCGAAGAACCCTAAGAGCAGACGTTTTGCAGTAAGGAGCCCCAGAATAATGAACTACCACATGCCGATATTTCTCGCGGGAATACTTCTTCTCAGTTCATCCTTCGCTGTACAGGCCGCGGAATTTTCACAGATCAGGCCGGATGCAGAAACCCTATCGGAACTGCCTACCACCGAGTGGCTAACTAATGGCGGGGATCTGTTCAATCGAAACTTCTCCGCATTGACTGAGATTAACACCGACAACGTCAGTCAACTTGGTCCGGTCTGGCGTACTCATCTCGATGGCTCCGGGTTCGGAGCAAAGTATTCGGGAGAGGCGCAGCCCATCGTTCATGAAGGGGTCATGTATATCATAACCGGCGACGACGATGTCTTTGCCCTGAGCATCGAAACCGGGGAAATCCTGTGGCGCTACTCGGCTAATCTCACCGAAGAGATTTCAACGGTCTGCTGCGGATGGACCAGTCGCGGCGTGGGATTTGGCGAAGACAAGATCTTCGTAGGTCAGCTGGATGGAGTGCTCAAGGCATTGGACATACGCAACGGCGAGGAAGTCTGGTCAGTTCAGGCCGAAGACTGGGAAGAAGGCTATACCATCACCAGCGCGCCTCTGTATTTTCAGGGCATGGTTATAAGCGGATTTGCGGGTGCTGAATTTGCGGCTCGAGGTCGAGTAAAGGCCTATAGCGCTAACGACGGTAGCTTGCTGTGGACATTCTATACCGTGCCGGGCCCTGGTGAATTTGGTTTTGAGACTTGGCCCGCAGACAACGACGCCTGGCAAACCGGTGGCGGCACGGTTTGGCATACGCCTGCGGTCGATCCCGAGTTAGGCATGGTTTACTTTTCAACCGGCAACCCGGGCCCCGACTATAATGGCTCAGTACGCGCCGGTGACAATCTGTTCACCGTGTCCATCGTGGCGCTGGATGTGTACACCGGAGAATATCGTTGGCACTTTCAGGAGGTTCACCACGACATCTGGGATTACGATGCACCGAACCCGGTTGTGCTGTTTGATCTGGACTACAACGGTGTACCGCGCAAGGGTCTGGCCCAGGCTGGCAAGACCGGATTCCTGTATATTCTCGATCGCACTAATGGTGAGCCCCTGGTTGGTATAGAAGAGAGGCCGGTTCCTCAGGAACCCCGCCAGGCGACTGCCGCCACTCAGCCTTATCCCCTTGGCGAAGCCTTCGTGACTCAAACTCTGGATGTAGCACCTGAGGGCTACCAGCTCATAAATAACGGCGCCATCTTTACCCCGTTTTGGGATGAACCGGTGATGCTACGCCGAGGCGATGCCAACTGGCCGCCCAGCACTGTGGATCCTGATAAAGGCGTGATGTACATCTGCGGTGGCGAGCGGCAGGCCGCGTATTCCATCAGTGGAGATTTAGGGCAAGTGGAACCCGGTGACCGCTACACCGGTGGCGGTATGCGGTTTGCGAATATCCCAATCACCGGAATCGTTACCGCAATGGATCTACGCACCAATCGCAGGGTATGGAGCCAGCGCTGGCCCAGTCGCTGTTACAGTGGCCTGGTGGCAACTGCCGGCAATCTGCTGTTTGCCGGTCGCAACGATGGTCGCTTAACCGCGCTGGACGCCCGCGACGGATCCAAGCTGTGGGAATACATGACCGACGCGGGTGTTAACGCGCCGGCCACGGTATTCGAACACGACGGCAAGCAATACGTTGCAGTGTACTCCGCAGGGAATTTGTTGGGCAGAGCCAAGCGGGGAGACAGCGTATGGACGTTTTCCCTGTTGGATGACGAACAGACTGATGTGATTGCCCGGGAGCAGGTGAATCCTGCTCAAGCAAATCCGGAAGGACAAGATTTATTCCTGAATACTTGCCAGTTTTGTCACGGGCAGACTGGTGAGGGTGGACATGATGGCATGCCGCTGGAAGGGTTGGCGGCTTTCGAAACCAGTTACGTGGCAGATATTATTCGCGATGGCCGGAACAACATGCCGGCATTCGCATCCATGTTTTCCGGTGGTCGGATCAGGGCGCTGGCAGAACACGTGAGAACACTAAACCCCGACATAGCCAATCGGAACAGTCGCTAGGCTTGAATGCCTTCCCGGTCAAATAGGAACTCAATAAAGAGGCCAGCTAGAATTCTCAATACCCATACGCAGGAACCGTTCTTGCAAACGGCCCCCATCTATCGCAACTCAAAGTACCCAGAGGCTTTTCAAGGCCCTTATTGAAGAGCGAAACTATTGCGTGCTGTTCTCAGCCTCCAGACGCTCTTGGACACGTGCGCCGCGTATGATGTTGAACATACCGTAATTACCTTCGTGACAGGCATATTCGTATATCTGACCTGCCACCTTGCTCATTGGTACGATCGCGGTAATCTTATCGGTAAACGTAGACGGGTCATCGATAGTAAATTCATAATTCACAGTGTCGTAGGCAATCCGCGTGAATCTCTCAGTAAGCACCATGTCCAAATTGCTGCCTCTGCTTTGAAACGAGGCTTGCATGCCATTAAAATTCCTGGTTTCAACAACCAGAGTATCGCCCTCCCAATAACCTCGTGAATCACCGGACCAGAGCCTTATGTCGTCATTCAGCTCAGGCTTTTCAACCAGCGGTACGATACGGGCATCGTGAATCATCTCAGTCATGATCACGAAGGTATCCTTGCTCTGAAATAGTTGCAGATTGTTGTTATAAAGACTCGGTGCGAAAGGAGGCCCGGCATTGAATCCAACCAGGCAGCGCTCGGATAATCCTCGATCTTCCGGGCCGTCTTTAGTAATGCCGCCCACGATGAAACGAACGGGTCGCTGGCCGGTAATATCAGGACCCAGGCCACCGGCTATTACCGGATTGCCCTCAACGGCTTGCGGGGCACGACCATTCGGTGGATAGACGATGTGGGAAGTCCTGACATTATCGCCTCTATTTCCCATCTCAATCCAAAACGAATTGTAGCCCCCGGGGTTGGCGCCAGCCGGTGGAGCTTCAGGATTAAGCACCAACTTAGCCTCTTGTGCATCGGCCGCCGCCTCCATACTGGCCTGGCGAGCGATAGCTTCCTCTATTTGTTCCGGCGTCAGGAATTCCTGCTCGCCATAACGTTCCGCACGTTCCATAGGAGTGCTCGAACTGAAATTCCAGACGCCCTGTAAATCGGGCTGGCCATACTCAGTTCGAGGTACCACGTAATCGTCATCTGATTGAGCTACCGCCATCCCATTCATGGCTGTAAGCATTGACATTACTAAGAAAATTTTTATTTTCACTGTTCGCCACCTCGGCTTGTAAACACCCATGTCCTAGAATAAATGGGGTTAGGGTAAATATACAATAGATTTTTAGCCGTCTTCAGGGCGCGGAGTGAAACTAATTGGTGCTTCATGCACCGTGCGGAGCAGCTTCCATTGATTATAGCTATGCTGTCCAATTTGGCAGGCGAATTGGTCAATTCACGCAACCCCGCCCCCAACTCTACAGCTTTTGGCATACAAGGGTCGCCATTCAATGCAGCCCTTATGACTAGTCTGCTGCGATTGATCAAGAAATCTTCATCAGCGCCCTTTACTGTTCAGCAATCCTATAATACAAAGAGAAGCAGATAAGCATAAGCGGAGAGAATATCCAATGAAAAAGCCACTTAGCCTGCCGGTCACTGCCATCGCAGTATTGGTACTTGGAATCGGAATGATGACCGATCTTGACGCGGTATCTGCCGCCGAACAGGCAACTGGCGCAGGCAATGTTGACGATGCCAGGATCATTAATGCAGCGGTGACCGAACCAGGCAGCTGGCTCGCTTACGGACAGACCTACAAGGAGCAGCGCTTCTCTCAACTGACCCAGATCAATCCGAACACTGTGGATGAGCTGGGGCTGGCCTGGTCCACACAAATTGGCGACTACAACATGCGTATGCAAGGCACACCCCTGGTGGCGGATGGTGTCATGTACGTCTCCAATGGCTGGAGTGTGGTGTACGCGCTCGACGCCACCAATGGCGAAGAGATCTGGCGTTACGATCCGGAAGTAGACCGAAGTTATGCTCGTCTTGCCTGCTGTGGCCCGGCCCACAACCGGGGCGTGGCGGTGTACGAAGGCAAGGTCTATGTTGGGACCTTCGATGGACGCCTGATTGCTATAGATGCTACAACCGGCAGGGAGGTCTGGGATGTGGATACCTGGATTCCGGCAGGGCTGGGGCGTTTCAATATTACCGGGGCACCGCGGGCTGCCGCCGGCAAGGTTTACATCGGTCAGGGCAGTGGTGAATCCGGCCATCGCCGTGGCTATGTCACTGCTTATAACGCCGAAACCGGCGAAGTAGACTGGCGCTTTTTCCTGGTGCCCGGCGACCCGAGTCAACCCTTCGAACATCCTGAAATGGAGATGGCCGCCCAGTCCTGGGGTGGCGAATGGTGGAAGTACGGCGGTGGCGGTACTGCCTGGAACTCCCTGGTCTATGATGAAGAATTCAACAGCCTCTATATAGGCGTAGGAAACGGCGCACCCTGGCCACGGGAAATTCGCTCGCCCGGTGGCGGAGACGATTTATTTCTCTCCACCATTGTGTCGGTGGATGTAGATACTGGTCGCATGAACTGGTACTACCAGACAACTCCCGGTGACAACTGGGATTACAGTTCTGCCATGGATATGACCATCGGCGAAATCGAATTCGGTGGCGAAATGCGCAAGGTATTGTTGCAGGCGCCGAAGAACGGTTTCTTCTATGTGCTCGACCGCAATGACGGCGAACTGCTGCGCGCCCTTCCCTATACCGACGGCATTGACTGGGCCACCCGTGTCGATATGGAAACGGGGCGACCCGTGGAAAATCCAGACGTGGTCTACGAAGTAAAACCTCAATGGATAATGCCGGCTAATTCCGGAGCCCATAACTGGGAACCACAGTCCTGGGATAACGATATGGGACTGATGTATTTCTACTATCACGATATCGCAAACTTCTATTCGCTGGATGAAGGATTCGTCGAAACCGGTGAGTACGAGATTCGTGAACGCGGACTCAGTCTGGGTTGGGGCGAAGGGGAATATCGTCGACGGCTGATCGAGCAAGCCGGCCCGCGCCCGGATTCTCAGGCTTTCATTGGTGCCTTTGATCCGATAACCGGATCATACAAGTGGCGCCACCCACTGGAGTCTGATTACAACGGCGGTGTGGTTGCCACCAGAGGCGGAGTCCTGTTTCATCCGGAAGGTACCGGTGATTTTGCTGTACGCGATACCGACAATGGCGAGTTGCTCTGGAGTTTTACCGCACCCGGAACTTTCCGTTCCACTTCGGTCATGACCTATATGATTGATGATGTTCAGTACGTGGCCACCATGATGAATGGCAACCGCACCCTGGATCTGGGCGGAACCGTGTTGGCATTCAAGCTAGGTGGCGATGCGACGCTGCCCATCGCGGAGATCGTACAACAGGAAGTGCCAGAACAACCTGATGAGGAGTACAGTCCGCAGCTCGTCAGTCAGGGCGATGGGCTCTACCATGCTCAATGTGCCAGCTGCCACGGTGGTATCGGCATTCCCTCTGAAGTGGCAATTGTAGCCCCCGATCTGCGTTTGAGGACGCTGGGCACTCATGCCGATTTCGAGAGTATTGTTCTGGGTGGCACGCGGGCACAGCAAGGCATGCCCGATTTCGAGGACGCCCTGACCAACGAACAGATTGAAGCCATTCGGGCCTTCGTAGTAAACCAGGCCAGGCAACTCAGAGAATACCAGCAGAATCGTTAGGCGGAGGAGGAGGCGGTGAACCAGGAAGCACTGAATCGGGTATGAGTTTCTAAATGACGCGCTAGTGCTTCAGATCATTCGCCATTAACCAGCACATGAGTAGGAGAGACTGCCATGAATCTTGAAGAAGATGCCGCTTACGCCATTGCATCCTGGCAGCGATTCAATTCGAAAATAACCGATAATGTTGCGCGCACCATTACCAGTGCATTTATCCTCGTGGCCGCCGCCGATGGTGATCTCGCAAGCTCTGAAATTGAGCGTTTCATAACTCTGATCCGAGACCGGGAAAGCCTATTCGCTCCTCTAGATCTCGATCGAATGGAATCCTTGTTTCGAGACATAGGAGGTGCCATTCTGAGTGATCCCATTGCGGGACACAAACAGGCGCTTGAATTCATAGCGGTTGTGAAAGCTGATTCTGCTCACTGCGAGTTGGTACGGTCTGCAGCAAAGATCGCCATTCTCGCCGATAATCGCGAGCTGGCTTCGGAACAGGCAGTAATGGAACAGATCTGTAATGCCATGGAAATTGAGGTACGCTAGTCGGCCCGGCACCGATTGATTGGAAAAATCAAGATAACAGTGAATCCAAGGCCGATTTGAGAGGGCCATGGCTGATTCTTATTCCCTCTATTCTTTATTGTCCTTGTCTGGTTTTGAGATTCGCGGCGGCGTGTTAATGTCGTGTTTGTGTCGTGGACCCAAGCTTGGAAGAGGGTAATAATGGATTCACACTCAGCGCGGAGCGTCACCGTGAAAGTCAAACTAAAACAGGCTGTAATCAGGAAATTCAGAGTTAGCAAGGGCTGGACCCAGGAGAATCTCGCAGAGGAATCTGGTGTTCATTCTCGAACTATTCAAAGAATCGAAAATGATGGCGTTGCGTCAATACAGTCGCTTAACGCCATAGCTGGCGCTCTCGATGTCGAACCAAAATTACTGCAGCAAATCGAATCTGAAATGCAAGCCTCTGCAAAAAACCTCAATACCGATGATTGTGGGCAATCGTCAGGTAAATTGGCTGCGTTATCCTTCAAGGATAGGCAACATGTCAAAGAGATAGCGAGGGAAGCAGAGAGAGTAGAAAATTGGCAGTCCTATAAATGGCCAGGATGGGCTATTCTGCTTATCGGTGCATTTCTCATAGTTGATGTGATACTGATGACCCAGGCAAATCTAAGTAGGACTGTTATTTTTCAAGTATTCTTACCCGGCACAACGATTGGGCTATTGCTAATGCTCGTTGGAAAATATTTTGTAAACTTAGCAATTAGAGCTGAAAGAGAACAAAAGCTGCTGGCCAAGCTAATCAAAACGAAGGCATTAGGCTAAGCTGATCTGACTGGTCTTAATCAGGGCTCTCACTTGACGCTGACCACATCGATTGACACTAACGCGCTGGAAATCAAGTGTCCCTGACCCCTTTGATTCTTTGACGGTAGCTAACGTGATGTCGGTCCATAACCGCCGGGTAGCAGCTCTTTATCGAATAGTCCTTGCTCAGCCTGCCGATGACAATCCTCGCAAGGGCTGAAAAAGTCCATGCCCATATCCAGCCCTTCTATTAATTCCAGTTCTGACTCATGAGATTGCAGGAATCCTGGTAGCTCGACGATTCTGAGAGGCGGATCGCTTGGCATATTTCTGAGCAATACACTCCACTTGGGATTCTGCCCGGGCCGTAAGGCGTTCTCCACTAGGTAGTTAGTGATGTAGGTGGCGGTTTCCTCATCTGTCTCGGCATTGTCTTCGAAGTGGTCTTCAAGCCCTCGCATAATTCCCTGCCAGCTACTGGCCGGTAATAGCCCGGCTGGATAGGCATAGTGGCAGGCTCCACATTCCTCCACGTAGAGTTCATCGGGTTGATACGCTACTTCATTTTCCACGCCATAGACAATAACTCCACCGACACCGAACAGCAGCACTGCACTCAGAATTGCAGCACCAATTGTCTGTTGCGTTTTACTTACTTGCTTCTGCATTTTGATAACCTTTTTCTCAACTCACATCATAACAAAAGATTTACCGACCCCTTAATTCTACACTCATTTTATTGCTGTACTCTCGCCTATTGTTGGCTAAGCCAGAGAAGAATGTCGCCCTTCTCCTGCGCTGTACATTCTCGCCCATAGGTCCATTTACAATTGCGTAAAAACCATTTGTTTATTTTCCTTCTCTCGGTCAGGCGCTCCGGGTTTACCGAGGGCGCCATGGGTTCTATGAGTTCTCCAGTCTTGTAATGACTGCCAGTCGCAAACAGTGACTCGCCATGACAGGATTCGCAACTTCGGCCGTTGGGTTGTGGAGTGATCCAGGTTGTCAGTCCTGCCTCGGCAGTGAAATCCTCAGTTGCCTCGCTGGCAAATTCTTCTAACATAGCATCGGATACTTCAGTAGCCTGCATGATAACCCCTGTTAGCAGAAGCGCTATCAGAATCAACCCTCTTAATAAAAACATTACCGATGACTGGCCCGTCAAGACCGCTCTCCTTCCTGGTTACTTTTCTGCTTGTTTTTGTACCCAGTAAACATCGACCAGGTCAAGTTTTCCCGATAGATATAACTGCTGAATAATACCCCAGCCACATGCATAACTATCAGTAGCAGGGATAGATCGGCAGAATATTCGTGTACATCCGCCAGCAATCCTCCTGGCCAGGACACCACCGATGTATTGGCCAGCGGACCACTTCCCTGCAGGGCATACAAGGCGATGCCGGACAGTGCAGTGAGCAGCAACATTGCCAACAGGACCACAACCATAGCCGCCCCCGCCGGATTATGCCCGCGGTAATAGCTGGCCTGCCCCTGCGCCAACCGCAATACATAGCGAATGGATTGCCAGGGCCACACGACAAAATTTGCAAAGCGTGCTGACTCCGATCCAATCACTCCCCAGACAATCCGAAAGAGCACCAATAAGGCGACGGTGTAGCCAACATGGCTGTGCAGTTTCAGGCCAGCTCCTTCCAGAAAATATGCCAGCAGGAAAAACAGCGCTAGCGACCAATGAAAGACTCGAACCAACAAATCCCACACTAAGATAGATTTTTTCTCTTGAGGCTCGATATCCGTATGCTCAATAGGTTACTTACTATTTGGCTGCAACGATTGACCTGCGTCGCTCTCCAGTCTGGACAGGGGCTCAGGCCATACAGGCTACCGCCCATGTTTGTTGTACCACTTCTCTGAGATGCTCTTCAACAGCCATATTGAGTAAAACAGCCCAAATATCGAGATCAGGCTACTGGCCTACACTCGAGGAGAAGTGTAATCTATTACGCCTTGTGCGGAACTCAACCGGCCTGTCTATGGGACTACAGCAAATGACCCCTTCATCAATTGGTTCTCGCGTTAAGCTACGGTTGCTATTCGGCCTGACCTTATCTTGCTATTGCTTCTCAACACTCAGCTTCGCTCAGGCCGACTATTCGCTGGTCAATGTTCGGGACACGGTACACATTGTCAATTGCGGCTCCTGCCATTTACCCTATTCACCGGCATTGTTACCCATGAAGAGTTGGGTGGGAATCATGGCGGGATTAGACAGTCACTTTGGCGAAGTCATTCAGTTGAGCGACGAAAATACCCAGCACATCCTAGCCTATCTCGAAAAATACGCCCTGGCTGAAGGTCAGCAATCGGTTATGGGCCAGCTCGCCAAAGACCTGCCTGAAAATCCCCCGCTGCGCATTACACAATTACCTGCCTTTATTGATCTGCACAGTAATGCCAAAGAGCTGCTCGGCATCGACAGATTGGAAAGAACCTCTTACAGCAGCTGCGAGAGTTGTCACCGCGCCGCGGCGAGTCATATATTTGATAAGGCACTGTTGCAGGTCGGCACCGGCGATGGTCCGTTAAGCGATTATAAATAGACCCGGCTTTCCCCTATTCCCTTACAGAGCATTCCTGAACAGGATTGCGTAGCAAAAAGAAAGGGCGCATTAAGCGCCCTTTCTTTCTTGCTTGGTTTAGGTAAGGACTTATCAGTAGCTACTCAACTCACTCCTCTAGCTAATTTGTCGCAAGTCCCTCGACACCCTCGCTGGGATCGTATTCCGGGTCGATACAGAAGATCTCCAGCACACCGCCCTCGAGGGCCGCTGGTGGGAGAGGATTGTTGGAAGCACACACCTTTCCATCAGCGCTGAAAACCATATCCCGTGTGTAGGTGCCTTCCAGCGGCATGGGATAGACAATAAAGCGTTCCTCACTCGGAATAAACCGATAGGTCCGGTCAGTCATGTTCTCGTTGATCCAGACATCCTGGGTGTCTGGATGCACGCCGAGTGCATAGGGTGCGGGCCGAATGCCTTCCGCGAATCCAGGCATGTCATAGACGGTGACGTCAAAGCCATCGGATACATCGACTTTAGCCAGCTGGCCCTCCGAATAACCTGATACCCAGAGCGTACCTTCCTTATCGAAACGCATACGACGAGGGCCACGAATGACAGAGTCATACTCGGTGATCTCCAGAGTCTCCGGATCGATTCGTCCTACCTTGTCGGCGAACAGACGACCGTACCACATGGCGTCATCGATCGGGTTGATATCAACTCCATAAGGCTGCGTTGCAGCGCTGAGAATGCCGTTGCCTACTCTACCGCCCGGCAAATCGATTATGGTGAACTCACCCGTGGTGGGATCGAGTTTTCCAACGTGCTCAGATCCGGCGAAGGTAATCCACACATCACCATTCTTGGCGGTGCGCAGCGTGTGAGGGTAGCGGGCACCTGTGTCTTCAGGAACTTTGAAGGACGGCTCCCACTGGTCAGTGTTGGGATTAAATACACCGATGCTGGTGTCGTTGGTGTTGGTTACGTAGTACTTGCCATCCAGACCGAAAGCCAATGAGTGCGGGCCTTTCGCCAGGCTGGGGTCGAAGTCACCCAGGTCATCATCGCTTACGATGGGCGAGCCCAGGTGATATTTCATCGCCAGCGAGTCTTTCTGCTGCACATACTTGGATTCGCCGGTTTCCGGATCGGTAACCACCATGTGATCGAAGACCTGGTCCACTGTATAGATAATGCCGGTCTCGGGGTGAATGATTGAATCATGGGGTACATAAGCTGGGGTAATTGCATACTCGTAGATTTTTGCCGTATCCAGCGCTTCGTCAATGGGAAACTGCGGCCGTAGCATCAGTGGCTCATCTTTAAAGCCTTCTGCCAATAATTTAACCCGTTCGTCTCTCAACTCTTCATCGAAATTTCGATACATGCGATGCATTCGAATCGTAGTTGCCAGCCAATATTCTGCATTTCCGGGATGACGGCTGTAGTTGTTGCCAAGCTGGTGGCAGGACAGGCAGTCGCGCTGAAACTGGTAACGATTGAAATTGGCATCATCCCCTTCTTCGAAAGGCAGGCTGCCGAAATGATAGGCCGCTGGCAGGCTATTGGAGATTTCCATCAGATCGGTCATAGGTTCCATGACCACATCGACAGTGGCTTCGCCAGTCAAGGTGACGCTCGCCATTTCGTCTTTGAAGTATGGCAGACGCGTCCTGATGCTGAGAGCTCCTTCCAATATCGTAACCAGCGTGTATTCACCAGCAGCGTTGGTATAGACAACCTCGGATACGACGGATTGCGCATCTGTGACTCTGACCATCACACCATGCATCGGATTGCCAGCACTGTCCTTAATGACACCGGACAGGGTATTGGCGTTTGCAGACATCGTCAGCAAGGCGCTG
>DMJN01000167.1:0-2494 GCA_003451715.1 Gammaproteobacteria bacterium
CACACTGTGTGAACTCAGGCTCTCAACCCCGGAGAACGGCGTGGGTGTCTTGTCAGTGGCCGGGGTTAACATACGGTAGATGATGCGCAGGTAGTAATACAGGCCTATGCCGCTACCAATGACCAGGATGGCCAGCAGGATCCACAGTCCGGATTCGACACCTGCCATAAACACGTAGAACTTAGCGATGAAACCCACGGTAAGCGGAATGCCCGCCAGAGACAGCAACATACCGGTGAAGATTGCAGCCAACCAGGGAGCTCGCCAGAACAAGCCCTGGTAATCGTCGATGTCATCGAGTTCGCTCCTACTGGTAGACACCACAGAGGCGACTCCGAAAGCACCGAGTGACATGATTACATAGGCCAGCAGGTAAAACGTTACCGCTTCGATACTGATGCTGCCTTCGACAAAGAAACTGGCGATCACCGCAAGCAGCAGATAGCCCATATGGGCAATCGAAGAATAGGCCAGGATGCGCTTCAGATTATTCTGCAGCAAGGCCAGCAGGTTTCCGGCCAGAATAGACAGCGCGGCAATCAGTGAGAATACCACCACCACCGATGCAAAGTTTAATGCACCGGAAATTTCGACAAAGCGCAGTAACACAACAAACATGGCTGCCTTTCCAATCGTGGCCAGATAGGTAGTAGCCGGCAATGGCGAACCTTCGTACACATCCGGTGTCCACATGTGAAACGGTGCCAGGGATAACTTGAAGGCAATCCCCGACGAAATCAATAACAGTGCCGCTATCGAATAACCCTCTCCAATGCCTGCACCGATGTTCAACAGACTACTGAATGCCAGCGTGCCGGTCTGGGCATACACCAATGCCATTCCGAATAACATGAATCCTGAGGCAGCCGCCGATAACACCAGGTACTTAACCGAAGCTTCCAGCGAATGTGTCGTAGAGTTTTTACTGTGCACAGGATAGGCCACCATGCCATAGAGAGACATGCTAAGCGTCTCTAATCCCAATAAGGTGCTGACAAAATGGTTACTGCTCACCATGACCACCGCCCCAATCGTGGCGATGCCGAGTAGCAGATAATACTCCTCCTTGTCGTCATCCAGGTTTGACAGATAGGGAAAACTGAAGATGGCGATAAACATCGCTGCGGCACAAGTGATTACAGTGAAGAACAGGCTGTACTGATCGATGATCAGCAACGGCGTGACTTGTTGGTTGGTACCGGGCATCAGCATCGCTGCCACCACAGCGGCTAACAGCAAGCCTGCTATGGTAATAGACGCCGTCATCCCATAGCTGCGACGTAGTCCGATGACCACCATGGCTAGCACTGCCGTCGCGGAGACCAGCAGTATCGGCATTAATGGAATCAGATCGTCAAACGTCATATTCATGTCAGTTCTGTACCACACTCGTTACAAGCTCTTCCGAGCCAGCCAGCAATCCACCCAGCGCCGCCGCTGACATATCGAGAAAGGTCTGTGGGTACATACCCATCCACACCAGGCCCAGCATCATGGCACCGAAATACACCATCTCCCGCCGACTGAGGTCGCTAAGCCGGCTAGCACCAAAATTAGTACTGGCAAATTCGCCGTGGAAAATCTTCTGAATGACCCACAGCGAGTAAACCGCGGCGAAGATCAGCCCGAACGCGGAGATCACCGTCAACGTGATATTGGCCTGGAAGGCACCCAGCAGGGCCAGGAATTCTCCGATGAAATTACCTAAACCCGGCATCCCCAACGCGGCGATAGAAAAGAACAACGCGACCGAAGCCATACGCGGTACTTTAGGCCAGAAACCACCCATGTCCTGCATGTTGCGCGTATGAATGCGGTGTTGCAAACTACCAGCCAACATGAACAGGGCCGCGGCGCTCAAGCCATGGGCTAACATGGTCATCACCGCACCCTGCAGGGCCTGTTCGTTCCAGGCATAGACACCGAGGGTGACAAATCCCATGTGGCTGACACTGGTGTAGGCAATCAGGCGCTTGATGTCAGACTGTGCGAAGGCGACCTTGGCACAATAGAGAATGCTGATCGCCGCTAGCGTCATCGCTACCGGGGCAAACGCCAGAGAGGTTTCTGGAAACAGCGGCACCGCAAAGCGGATCAAGCCATAGGCACCGGTCTTCAATAACACTCCAGCCAGTATCACACTACCGGCAGTCGGCGCCTGGCTGTGGGCATCGGGTAGCCAGGAGTGAAATGGAACGCTGGGCAATTTGGTCGTAAAGGCAATAAAGAAACCGAGCATTACCCACATCTCGAGCGCACCCCCAGTGCGTACAGCGAGTAAATCATGGTAGTTGAAGCTGAAGGCCCCGAACTGAATATAATGAAAATAAGCCAGCACCAGGATCGAGATCAGCATCAACATGCCAGAAACCTGTGTGAAGAGGAAAAACTTCATGGCCGCGTAGTTCTTGTTCTCATGACCCCAGATAGCAATGATGAAATACATCGGTATCAGCATGACTTCCCAGAAGAAGAAGAACAGGAACAGATCGAG
>DMJN01000167.1:2887-5463 GCA_003451715.1 Gammaproteobacteria bacterium
TTGATCCTTAATCTCATCCCAGGCCGAACCGACGGCGATCACACCGAGAAATACGGTAAGCAACAGTAACAGGGCGCTCAGGCCATCTGCCGCCAGATAGAAGGAAATACCGAAACGTGGCATCCACTGGGTCTCGATGCTGGCCAGCCACCCCGCCTCTGCAGCTGCACCGCCACTTAACAGGCTCAGCATGAGCAGCAGATCCAGCAGCACGGCGATAAGGGCGATCAATCGCGGGTAGTCGGGATTGATTCGCTCCGATAACCAGGCGATGACACCGCCGACAAACAACACAGCGATCAGTACTACCAGAATCATAGCAGTACCCCCAGGGTGAGAATGACTACCAGACCGGTGGCGACACTCAAGGCGTACCAACGCAGGTAACCAGTCTGGGTCTTGACGATCATGGCATGGGCCGCACGAGACAGCTCGACGAGTAAGGCATACAGCTTATCCACCAGGTCATCCTTGTTAATTCTCGCCAGCCATAGGAATGGATAGACGAACAACCAGTTATACAGCGCATCCATTCCCCAGCCGCTGAACCAGAACTTGTGAAGATTCTTCGCCAGCGGGCTGGCCATCAGCTTGTCGACAGAAAAAGTTTTCGAGTAATAGAATAAATAGGCAATGCCGATACCAATCAGCGGTACTGCGATCATGATGCCGTGCATCAGGGCACTGACATGATGTTCTTCCTCGCCATGGCTGCCAAAGACTGAGTCCAACGGCAAACCGATAAATCCTGCCAGCAAGGCGCCCACCATCAGCACGAACAGGGGCCTGGACATATTCCAACCGCCGTATTCCCGCTCCGAATCGTGGCCCTTGTTCTCGCCAAAGAATACGACGAAGAACAGACGGAAGGTATAAATCCCGGTGAAGAAGGCACCCAATACACCCCCCATCCATAGCCAAAGTCCGGGGCCATCCATCTCCAGTGCCGCGAGCAGAATCTCATCCTTGCTGAAATAGCCGGAGGTAAACGGAAATGCCGTCAGTGCCAGGCTGCCAATCAGGAAGGACCAGAACGACACCGGCAATTGCTTGCGCATACCGCCCATCTTGAAGATATTTTGTTCGTGATGCAGGCTCAGTATCACCGTGCCAGAGGCCAGGAACAACAGCGCCTTGAAGAAGGCATGGGTCATCAGGTGAAAAATCGATGCGGACCAGGCGCCCACACCCAGACCGAGAAACATGTAACCGATCTGGCTCATCGTGGAATAAGCCAGGATGCGTTTAATATCGGACTGGGTTAGTGCTGTGAAACCCGCCATCAACAGTGTGATCAGGCCGAGCCATGCCACCAGCAATTGAACAGAAGGTGCCAGTTCGAACAGTATATGGGTACGGGCAACCAGGTAGACACCGGCAGTCACCATGGTAGCAGCGTGGATTAATGCACTGATTGGTGTCGGGCCGGCCATGGCATCCGGCAACCAGGTCTGTAAGGGCAGCTGCGCCGATTTGCCCACCGCGCCGCCGAGTATCAGCAAGGAGGCAGCCACGGCCAGTCCAGACCCTACAGCCCATTGAGCTTCGGCTGCGTGCATCAAGTCCTGAATATTCAGAGTGCCGAGCTGGGCGAACAGCAGAAACAGACCGATCGCCATCGACGTATCGCCTACCCGGGTCACCACGAAGGCTTTCCGGGCCGCGTAGCCATTTTCCGGATTGGTATACCAGAATCCGATCAACAGGTAGCTGCACAGACCTACGCCTTCCCAACCCAGGTAGAGCAGCACCAGGTTGTCTCCCAGTACCAACATCAGCATGGCAGCCACGAACAGGTTCATGTAGGCGAAGAAGCGGCTGAAGCCGGGATCGTCATCCATGTAGCCCGTGGCATAGAGATGTATCAGAAAACCAATACCGGTGATGACCAGCATCATGGTGAGTGACAGACCGTCAAGGTAAAAACTGAATCCGGGGTTGAATGTGCCCACCGACATCCAGGTCCAGACTTCCTTCACAAAATATTCTTCGCCGCTACCCAGGAACTGTATGGCGATAATCGCAGCCACAGCGAAGGAAAGCCCGACAGAGCCGGCCCCGATAATAGCGGCAATGGATTTTGGCAACCTACCAGCAGTCAGTACCAGGCTGAGGAAGCCCAGTAACGGAAAAGTTGGTAAAAGCCAAATCAAATCAAGCATGTCTATCGGTTTCCCTGTTCCTTTCTAAATCTTTCCAAATTTCACTTCTTGTTTCTTGTCTCTTGTTCCTAGCCTTTCATCTCACTCAGCACGTTGATGTCTACGGTCTGGAAGCGACGATACACCTGGATAATAAGTCCCAGGCCGACCGCCACCTCGGCCGCCGCCAGGGTGAGAATCATCAGAAACATCACCTGTCCTTCGGCATGCTCCCAGCGTGCCGAGGCCACAATAAAGGCCAGGCCACTGGCGTTGAGCATGATCTCCAGAGACATCAGCACAAAGACTATGTTGCGCCGCGTCAGCACACCAACCAGCCCCAGCGTAAAAAGAATGCCGGCGAGTATCAGCCCATGTTCAATTGGAATACTTTCCATTTTTTATCTCTTATCTCTTGTCTCTTGCCTCTTGCCC
>DMJN01000167.1:5816-7253 GCA_003451715.1 Gammaproteobacteria bacterium
CTCTTGCCCGTCTCTTGTCTCTTGAACTATTTCTTAGCCAGGTGATAGGCGGCTACCAGACCCGCCAGCAACAGGATCGACGCCAGTTCTACCGCCAATACATAAGGACCAAACAGCAGTGCGCTGACTTCCAGCACCCCAACCCTGACCGGCACCAGTTCCTGGTCATATTGACTCAGCACGTTGATTAATTGCGCCAGCAGGATCGCCGCCATTATCGAAGGTGCAATCCAGACCTGCATGGTCATCCAGCTGCGCTCCTCATCGCGTGTATGCTGCCCCAGGTTGAGCATCATGATGACAAACAGAAACAGCACCATGATGGCTCCAGCATAGACGATTGCCTCCAATAAGGCGGCAAAGGGAGCGCCTAACACATAGAATATGACTGCCACCGCCAGCAGTGACAAAATCAGGTAAATTAGCGCATGCACGATATTTGTTTGCACGATAACTGCTGCCGTAGAGATCACGGCTATCGCGGCAGCAAGATAGAAGAGCAACATCATGGCAATAAGCTCCTCACGTCTACTGGAGCCGCCTCGTTACGGGCTTCACCCTTGTCTTTACCGTCGATCTGCATACCGGAGACACGGTAGAAATTATAATCGTGATATTTGCCAGTGCCGCTGATCAACAGATTTTCCTTCTCCCAAACCATGTCCTGACGAACATACTCTGCCATCTCGAAATCAGGAGTTAACTGAATGGCGTTGGTGGGGCACGCCTCCTCACAGAATCCACACATGATGCAGCGGGAGAAGTTGATGCGGAAGAATTCCGCATACCACCTGCCATCGTCCTTCTCAGCCTTCTGTAGAGCAATGCAATCTACCGGGCAGACAACGGCACACAGGTTGCAGGCCACACAACGTTCCTCACCGTCCGGGTCGCGACTGAGAATAATGCGTCCACGCCAGCGTGGGAACATATAGGGCTGCACATCCGGATACTCAACGGTGTCGGCCTTGGTAAAAAGCTTCTTAAACACCAACCACAGGGTTCGAACCTGGGTGAGTAAACTGTCTTTAATTAATGTGAACATAGCCTCTGCACAAATCTCCGTCTTATTGTGTGCTCAAAATAATAGCGCCGGTAACCAGCAAGTTAACCAGGGATACAGGTAACAGGAACAACCAGCCAAAATTCATCAACTGGTCATATCGCGGTCGAGGAATGGCGGCACGCAGCAATATAAAAAACGCTATAAAGGTAAATGCCTTGGCAGAAAACCAGACAATGGGTGGCAGAAAGGCCGGGCCCAGCCAGCCGCCAAAAAACAAAACTGTTATCAATGAAGAGACCAGCACCAGTCCCACATATTCACCGACGAAGAACATGCCGAACTTTATGCCCCCATATTCGGCTTGGTAACCGGCAGCTATTTCCCCTTCGGCTTCTGGAAGATCAAAGGGCAAGCGATGGCTCTCGGCGATA
>DMJN01000203.1 GCA_003451715.1 Gammaproteobacteria bacterium
GTTGGGTACCTCCATAGCCCGGCCATTGATCGCCAAACGACTGGTTGAAATTGCTGCTGAAACCGGCGGCGATGCAATCTCACACGGTGCCACCGGTAAGGGTAACGACCAGGTACGATTCGAACTTGGGGCCTATGCATTGAGCCCGTCCATCAAGATCATCGCCCCATGGCGAGAATGGGACCTCACTTCACGGGATCGTTTGCTCGCCTATTGCGACGAACACGGTATTCCAGTGGAAAAGAAGCTTGGCACGAAGTCTCCGTACTCTATGGATGCAAACCTGCTGCATATCTCCTACGAGGGGGACATTCTCGAAGATCCCGGTGCTGAGCCGGAAGAGTCCATGTGGTTGTGGACGGTCTCTCCGGAGGAGGCGCCGGATCAGGCAAGCTATCTGGAGCTGGATTATGTGAAGGGAGACATCGTAGCAATTGATGGCGAGAGGCTCTCACCCGCAGAAGTACTGAGTAAGTTGAATCAGCTAGCGGGTGCCAATGGTATCGGGCGGGCCGATATCGTCGAAAACCGCTATGTCGGCATGAAATCCCGGGGCTGCTATGAGACTCCGGGTGGCAGCGTCATGTTGAAAGGGCATCGTGCGATGGAGTCACTTACCCTGGATCGCGAATTGGCTCACCTCAAAGATGAACTGATGCCTCGTTACGCTTCCCTGGTGTACAACGGGTACTGGTGGTCACCGGAACGCCTGGCCATGCAAGCCTTGATCGACTATTCACAGGAGTATGTGAATGGCAAGGTGCGGCTGAAGCTATACAAGGGCAATGTCATAGTCGTAGGGAGAGAGTCTGACGATTCTCTATTCGATGAAGCAATCGCCACCTTTGAAGATGATGCCGGCGCCTATGATCAGGCCGATGCCGCTGGATTCATCAAATTGAATGCCTTGCGCATGCGCATAGCCGCGCTGAAGGGCCGCAAATAGTCGAAGTACCTCGCCGTGGGAATTAGTCTTCGACCTTGTGCTTGTACTCGCACAGGTCTTCGATGAGGCAGGCGCCGTGCCTGGGTTTCCTCGCCAGGCACACATAGCGCCCGTGCAGTATCAGCCAGTGGTGTGCATCCAGCAGGAATTCTTCCGGAACCAGTCGCAACAGCCGTTTTTCCACTTCCAGCACGTTCTTGCCTGGGGCGATCGCGGTCCGGTTGGATACTCTGAAGATATGCGTGTCCACTGCCATGGTTGGCTGCCGAAAAGCAGTATTGAGTATCACGTTGGCCGTCTTGCGGCCGACACCCGGCAGGGCTTCCAGGTCTTCCCGGTTATCCGGCACGGTGGAGTGGTGCTTCTCGACGAGCATGGCGCAGGTCTTGATGATATTGGCCGACTTGGTGTTGAACAATCCTATGGTTCGGACGTATTTCTTCAAACCATTAACCCCCAGGGTAAGCATCGCCTCTGGAGTGTTGGCGACTTCGTAGAGTTTCTGTGTGGCCTTGTTCACACTGATATCGGTTGCCTGTGCGGACAGGATGACAGAGATGAGTAATTCGAAATTACTGGAGAATGCCAGCTCGGTAGTAGGAGAGGGGTCTGCAGCCCGTAATCTTCGGAATATCTCAATGCGCTTTTCTTTGTTCATGTCATCGTTGATCCAGGTAATCAGGACTGTTGATAAGGGCAGCCCTGGTTTAATCGGTAAGCCGGGCTCTTTGAGCAGGGTCGATCGTGGTTTCATCGAGCTGTTCGCCTCTGCCGAGCCGGTGGTCCAGCCAGTTCTTGCCGGCGATCAACAGGCCCAGAACGAATAATGCACCGGGTTGCATGCCGATTATCCTGAATGGCTTCATAGTCTGACTGTCTGCTACCAGATTGGGAGCATCAATTGCGTTGGAGGGCATTAGCAGCTGCCAGCCTTGGAACAGCGTACCGCCAGCCAGCAACTCCCGCAGGCCAGCCAACACCAATAACACCAGTACGAATCCGGCGCCCATCCGTGTAGCCTCAGACAGGCATGCCGAGAGGCGCTGCTCGGTACGGTGTTTTTCCAAAGCAACGATAATGGCGATATTGCAGCTGATCAGGGGAACATAGATCCCCAACTCCCTGTATAGCGGAAAGAAATGCCACTGCAGGAGAGTGTCAACAAGCGTGGTGTAAGTGGCCAGAATTAGCAAATACCACACAAAGCGCCATGTGTCACTGATAAACCGCCTGAGTAGAAAGGTAGTGATGGTGGAGAAGATTAATGTTACCAGAGTTGCAATTCCCAGCCCCAAGCCATTTACTGCCGTCGTTGAAACCGCCAGTACAGGACTTAATCCCAACATCTGTACCAGCACGGGATTATTGCGCCACAGGTCCGTTGCTTGCATAACGCGTTGGTCTAGTTCGCTCACTAACCAGTCCTCCGCTTTCCACCCGGCAACGACGCCTTCTGGCGGCCATAAACTCGCGGTCGCAGATAGTGATCCAGCAGGGGTGCACAAAAATTGCCGAACAACACCGCGATGGCTATGGAGTCGAGGTAGCTGCCCCAGACTCGAATTGCGTAAATGGAAATGCCGATAATGATGCCGTAAACAATGCGACCGAGGTTGCTGGTGGCGGCGCTGACGGGGTCGGTGGCGATGAAAAATGCGCAGATCATCGTCGCGCTACCAAACAGGTGCAGATAGGTGGTGCCATATATCGCCGTGCTGCCTGGCGCATACATGAGCAAAGAGAGCAGCGTAATGGTGCCGATAATGCTGGCCGGGATATGCCAGCTGATGATGCGCTTGTAAAGTAACAGTAAGCCACCCAGCAGGTAACCGATATTCACCAGCTCCCAGCCGGTACCCGAGCTTCGGGCGAACAGTGGCAGTTCCGTTTCCCATGCTGCCAGCAGGGCGTTTTGCGCTGACATTTTGAACTCAATCAGGGGAGTCGCCATGGTCAGGCCATCGATCGTAAGCTGAACCGTTGTCTCATCGGCCGCCAGGAATGGAAAGCTGAGTAACAGCGATTGTTGCAGCCCTTGCCAGCCTAGTGGCGAAAAGCTTGCCCCTTCTACTAGAGTGTCACTTGGTATATGCCAGCTGGTCATTTCCAGAGGGAAAGACAGCAATAAAAAAAGGTAGCCGCACATCGCCGGGTTGAAGGCATTCTGGCCCAGACCGCCATAGGCATGCTTGCCGATCACGATGGCGAAGGCTATACCCGCCAGCACCATCCACCAGATTGAACCGGGCGGCATGGTTATGCCGAATAGCATTGCCGTGACCAGTGCACTGTTGTCACCAAGATAGAACTTCAGCTCACGCTTACGAAGTGTCAGCAACATCGCTTCCAGCACCAAGGCTGCCAACGCAGCCAGGGTAATGTTGATAATGATGCCGTAACCGAAGAACCAGGTTCCGATTCCCACCCCTGGCAGACAAGCGGCTATCACCAGCAGCATGAGTCTGTTTGTCTCTAGCTGGCCGTGTTGCATCGGTGAACTGGTAATGGCAACAGACATCTAATGTCTTTCCTGGTCTGACTCTCCTGAGCTGGTGATCCTGTTGCGGCGCCGAGTCGCGACACGTTCGACGGCAGCAGTAATCTCCTGGCGTGCTTTGTCCCTGGAAAATCCACCTTCTTCGTAGTCTGCTTCGGGAGCAGTTCGATGCGCTGACTTGTTCTCCTGTGCCGCATCTGCTTCCTTCTTTAGACGATACTGATGAAATTGGAAGCGGCGCCGCCATTGCGCACTGGTTTGGCTATGCTGGCCTCGGATTGCTAGCGTTTGTTTACTAGCCCGAAAGTTCTGCACCAGTGGTATATGGCTCGGGCACACATAGTCACAGGCACCACACTCGATGCAGTCGGCCAGATTCAGCTGCTCGAGCTGCTCCAGATCCTGGTTGCAGGAATAGGCATAGAGTTGCTGAGGCAGTAAGCGGGCAGGACAGGCAGTGGCACAATAGCCACACCGGATACAGGCTTGTTCAGGTTTTGATTCGGGAAACTCAGCCCGTGATTTCGCGATCAGGCAATTGCTGGTCTTGATAAGCGGTACGTCTGTGCTTACAAGATCCAGCCCCATGAGAGAACCCCCCATGATGCTGCCGGTGTGCAGAGACTCCTCGATGCCACACAATGCAAATAGGAAGGAGACAGGTGTCCCGATTAAGGCATCGAAATTCTTGGGTGTCTGCAGGGGAGCTCCGGTCAGCGTGGTAATGCGGCTGATACAGGGCTTGCCTTCGGTGATCGCATCGTGGACAGCATAGGCAGTTCCGGCATTCTGAACCAGCACACCGATATCCATTGGTAATGCATCATGGGGGACTTCCAGCCCGGTAACCGCCTGAATGATTTGCTTCTCTCCGCCGGTAGGGTATTTACTGGGCAGTTCCAGTAGCTCAACCGAACTGGATTCAAGGGAGTCTCTCAGTTGCTTCACCGCATCGTGTTTGTCCCGTTCGATCGCGATGACGCAGCGATTGGCCAGGCAGATCGATTGCAGAATCTCCGCACCGCTAACCACCGCTGCGGCGCGCTCCCTGATCAATGCCTCGTCGGCACTTATATGGGGCTCGCATTCCACGGCGTTTATTATGAGTAACTCGATGCCACGTTCCATGCTGGCGCGCAGTTTTTCTGTAGTGGGAAAACCGGCACCGCCCATTCCGCAAATGCCCGCGGAATTCACTCGCTCGAGAAGTTGCCAGTGATTCAATGCACGATGGTCCGGCAGCGGCTGCAAGTCGATGGCATTGTCTTCACCATCGGCACGCAGGAGTATGCAGCGCCCACTCTGTTCGCCATGACCCGGTATCGGAGAATCGGTGATGGCCGTTATTTCACCCGAGGTAGGAGCATGCACGGGAACACTGGGAGGACCTTCGGCTGCGGCGAGCAATTGATACTTAAGTACCTGGTCGCCCACATTAACAATGGGTGCAGCAGGCGAACCCTGGTGCTGCAAGAGTGGCAGAATCAGTATTTCAGGAATCGGGGCAGGCATTATGCGGGAGCGCAGTGAGCGGGCCTTAAGAGCGAGTGGTTTAATTCCCCCAAAAATTCTGTGAGCTCTAAGCTTCCTCGCAATTTTGATGCTGTGTTGCTGCTGGCTCATAATGCAGAATCCAGTCTCCTGTAAGCATCGTTTACTGTGCTTGGAAGAGACCATTCAAAGGTGGCTGCACTGGAAGTATCGAGCATGTCGATGCAATCCACCGGGCAAGGTTCGACACAGAGATCACAGCCGGTGCACTCCTCTTCGATGACGGTGTGCATGAGGTTCGGGCCACCGATAATGGCATCGACCGGGCAGGCCTGTATGCATTTCGTACACCCCACACACTCCGTTTCTCGAATGAAAGCCAAGGCGAGGAGTTTAAACTGGCCGTGTGCAGGATTCAATGGTGAGGCAATTCTATTTAACAGCTTTGCCAGTCTGATGATCGTCTCCGCTCCACCCGGTGGACACTTATTGATCGATTCGCCCCGGCAGATTTCCCGGGCATAGGGCAGACAGCCTGGATAGCCACATTGTCCGCATTGTGTCTGTGGCAATAAAGTGTTGACTCGATCGACTATGGACCTTTGCTGCACGCGTTGCTGACCCAACCATCGCCAGATTTTCAAGCCCAGCACAATCAATGTCGATAAACAAAGCAGCCACAACAATGCCTGAACAGATAAGTAATCGATTAGTGGATAAGTCACTAGACCAGTCCTGCGAAGCCTAGCAGGCACATGGCAATAATACCGGCGCTGATCAGGTTGATCGGGTAACCACGAAAGGGTGCAGGCAGGTCGGCGTATTCCAGGCGTTGTCTTAGAGCCGCGAATCCAATCAGCACAAATGCGAATCCTGCTGCCGCACCGAGGCTGTAGGCAATGGCTTGTGCAATTGACAACACACTCACGCTATTTATAAGCGAGATACCAATGACCGCACTGTTTCCGCCTACCAGATAAAACGCGAATCGATGGTGTTGCATCGACAGGGCGTAGTAGTGCTCTACCAGAATGCAAAGTCCTGTACAGATACTCGAACTGATGCCTATAAATACGATGAGCTGCAGATTCTCGAGTCCCAGTGGCGCGAGTACGCCACGATACAGCAGTAAGTTAATAAAGGAAGCCAGAAACAACACTAGGAAGCTGAGCAATGCCAGCTCTAATGCACTGCGCAGGCGATTACTGTAGGCAAAGAGTGAAGAGACTCCCAGGAACTGTACCAGGATGACATTGTTGACCAGCGCGGCGGCAACAATGATGCTCAGAAGATTAGACAAGGACTGGAGTGTCTCCGGCGATTAGCTAAGCCGAGGATTTTAACACGCTTGCCCGTGACGAGAACCCGCCAGTGCTCAGGGAGACAGATTAGAAAAACTGATTTCGCTACAGTGTTGATTAATCTTCAAACAAGCCAACCGAATGGGTGGCGGGGATTCGATACTGGTTGAGAATCGGTGCTTCACTGGCCAAAGCAGCCTCATGGTTGATGACCAATTGATATCCGTTCTTGTTTTCGAGCACGACATTTTCCAGTGTATTGCTTTTGAGCGCCTCGGAGAATTGAGTGAAGTCACGTACCGGTTCACCGTTGATTCGCTCCACAACCCAGTTGCGCCAGTCGTGGTAACCCAGGTTTACATCTGCAGCCAACACCTGCAAGGCAACTACCAGCTCGCGCCGTTCGGGTGAACTCCATTCGTTGCGTGCCTGTAACAGGCTTACGGGTGCAGTTCGTCTCCAGTCATTACCCCACCTCTTTATTAGATTCATGTTCAGGGGTACAAACAGGATGCCACCATAGATGTAATACTCAGGAACCATATCAAATTTTTCACTTGCTACCAGGGAGTATTTATCCATGGCGCGTTCAGCGAGCAGACTTACGGTGGCTTTTTCTCCATGGCGGGAATAGGTGATGACGATGGGCTCGTTGGTATGATGTAAATCGACAGCATGTTTGTAGTCGGTAAGCAAATCCTCAGAAAGCTTGATGGTGCCATCATCGGCGATCTTGAAGTCGTCGATTTGCAGGATGACATCATTCTCTTGCAGAAATCCTTCGGCGGGGGATCCCTCGAAGACTTTGATTACCAGAACGCCGTCCTGATCTTTATCCAGCCCGTAGGCGGCTTTTGCAGAGGGGCTGTCCAGCGTCTGGGTTCTGAATCCAAGATCGGGAAATCCGTCGAGTATGCCATCCTCGCTATCGACGAGCACGTGCCGAATGATACTGGGAGGTACAAAATAACCGAGATTCTCCGCACGGCCACCGCTATTCGCCTGCATCACTACCCCGACAATCTGTTGATCGACGATTACCGGTCCGCCGCTATTGCCAGGATTAATCGCGGCGTCTATTTGACCCGCCAGAAGGTAGCTACCGGCATGGGCATAAATCTGTTGTTCAACCCGGGAAAGAATCCCCTTGGTAATACTGAGCGACTTGCCGCCGATTGGATAGCCGTACACGGAGACTTCTTGTAAGGGATCGGGCAGTTCTCCGATGGCAAGGGGCTTCAGGTCGCTGAAGAATCCCGGATCATCTACGGTGATCAGTGCGAGATCGGCTTCGTGGGAGATGAACGACACGCGTGCCTGGTAACGCCTCGGGTCGTTATGCTTCTGGGCCTGCACATAGCTGGCATTGGCGACTACATGTGCATTGGTAAGTATCTGATTGCCGAGTATTACTGCACCGGATCCACTGCTCTGCCGGGGTGTAAGCAATCGCCAGGGGGTAAAGTAGTCGGGTGCGGCCTGGGTCGTGTAGATCTTGATTACCGAGTCTTCAATGTCACGAATTTCACTGGGCTGTGCAAGCCCCAGGGTAGAGCAGGCCAATAACAGTATCGCCAGGCAGTACCGATTCACACCGCTCGTGTATCGCTTGCTAACATTCTTGCTATAGTGCATAAACATCCGATTCACTGCCTGTTGACTGGGCTAGTCCTAAATCATGATGGATCCAGGATATGGAACTGCCTGTAAAATCGCCTGCTCAAGCTTATTACTTTAGTCAGGCAAGCGCCAGCACGCCGTGCTTATCACTGTATCACTACCAGACCGCAAAACCTGAAGGAATTATCCAGAAATGGAGCAGCAGCCTCAGCTAATGCGCATACCTGGTTCGGCGCCGCTGTGGGGCTGCAATAACCAGATATCCTCACCACCGGGACCAGTGGCCAGTATCATGCCCTCGGAAACACCAAATTTCATCTTGCGAGGCTGCAGATTGGCCACCAGTACGGTGAGTTGACCCACCAGGTCTTCCGGCTTGTAGGCAGACTTGATGCCGGAAAACACCGTTCGGGTGAGCGCTGCACCGTTTCTGTCCAGCCCAACGTCCAGCTGTAGCTTCAATAGCTTGTCGGCACCGTCGACGTGCTCCGCCGTGATAATTCTGGCAACACGCAGATCCACCCTGGCAAAGTCATCGAATACAATTTCAGGTTCCAGCCCACTCTCATCCGATTGCACCGTTGTCTCCTGTGTTTGCTGTGCCGCAAACTCCTGCTGCATTGCGGTAATCATCGCCTGTACCTTGTCGTTTTCAACCCGTGTCATCAGCGGTTGGAACTTGTTGATGCGGTGGCCGAGTAACAGCTTCTGAACATCATTCCACAGGAGTGGTTCTATACCGAGAAATGCTTCGGCATCGGCAGCCATGGCTGGCAGCACCGGCTTCAGGTAGCAAATCAGTAGCCGGAAGGCATTGATGCCGGTGCTGCAAATCGCCTGTAATTCTGCGGACTGTCTGTCGGCCTTGGCAATCACCCAGGGTTGCTTGTCATTGATGTACTGGTTTGCCTTATCCGCCAACGCCATGATCAGACGAATCGCCTTGCCAAATTCGCGCTGATCAAAATGCTCGGTGATATCCTGTTGCGCCGATTGAATCGTTTCTAAGAGCTGCGGATTATCCGGCTCGAGGGAAAGCATCCCGTCGAATCCTTTACCGATAAACCCGGCACAGCGGCTGGCTATATTCACCACCTTCCCCACCAGGTCAGAGTTTACCCGCTGTGCGAAATCTTCCAGATTGAGATCCAGATCGTCGATTCCAGAAGAGAGCTTTGCGGCCAGGAAATAGCGCAGATACTCTGGATTCAAATGCTTCAAATAGGTCCGAGCATTTACAAAGGTGCCACGGGATTTCGACATCTTTGTGCCATCGACGGTGAGGAAGCCATGGGCAAAGACAGCTGTCGGAGTCCGGTAGCCCGCACTGCTTAGTATGGCTGGCCAGAACAGGGTGTGAAAATTGATAATGTCCTTGCCGATGAAGTGATAGACCTCACAATCGGAATCTGCACTCCAGTAGTCATCAAATTTATAGTCACTGCGTTGACACAGATTCTTGAAACTGGCCATATAGCCGATCGGAGCGTCCAACCATACATAAAAATATTTGCCTGGTGCCGTGGGAATTTCGAAACCGAAGTAGGGAGCGTCACGGCTTATATCCCATTCCTGTAATCCTTCATCGAGCCATTCGCTCAGCTTATTCGCCACCGGTTCCTGCAGTGTGCCGCTGCGAGTCCAGGTCTTCAGCATGTCTCTAAAGGCGGGTAGCGTGAAGAAGAAGTGTTCCGATTTTTTTTCGATCGGAGTCGCGCCCGATATAGCGGAGGTTGGATTAATCAGCTCGGACGGGCTATAGGTGGAACCACACACTTCGCAGTTGTCGCCGTATTGGTCTGCGGCCTTACACTTCGGACAGGTGCCGGTGATGTAGCGATCTGCCAGAAATAGCTGTTTGTCCGGATCGAATAGCTGATTGATGTTACGACGGGCAATATGCCCATTGGCGTCGAGTGCCAGGTAGATAGATTCAGACAGTTCCTGGTTCTCTTGCGCATGAGTCGAGTAGAAATTGTCAAACTCGATGAGGAAATCGGCATAATCCTGCCGATGTTCCCGATTGACCCTATCGATCAATTGCTCCGGCGTGATGCCCTGCGCTTCGGCACTAAGCATGATGGCTGTGCCGTGGGCATCGTCGGCACAGACATAGACGCAGTCATGTCCCCGCAGTTTTTGCAGGCGCACCCAGATATCCGTCTGGATAGCTTCCATCAGGTGCCCAAGATGTATGTCACCATTGGCATAGGGTAGGGCGCTGGTGACAAGAATTTTTCGTTGCTTCACTTCGTTGTCCTTGACCGGATAAGGCAGGCCCGACTCACAATTGAATCATTTCGAAGTCGTCTTTACCGACCCCACAATCCGGGCACGCCCAGTCATCGGGTATTTCATCCCAACCAGTTCCAGGTGCGATACGTTCAGCGGGTATACCCAACTCTTCGTCATAGATAAAGCCGCAAACCAGGCATTGCCACTTTCTCACTTGAATCCTCCACAACTAAAGTGCCAGCAAGACAGGAAGCCGAGCTACGGCGTGATTATAGCGCAATCCTGACTGCTGGCTTTGCAGTGTATCCAGGAGTCCGGCAGGCAATGGCTACTCAATACCCTCAGAATCACGAACGTGATATCGAATGTCGGCTGTCATCTGACAGGCAGCGCATCATACTGTAAGCGCCCCATAAATTCAGCCATTTTTACCCTCATTCTCGATTAAACCAGCCACCAAATAACAGATGATTCGGGCCGTGATTGGTTTTATCATGCGCATGCCTTTTTTAGAACCAGCTTTGAAAATCGGAACCCATTATGAGTATCAAGTCGGATCGCTGGATAAGACAGATGGCAGCAGAACAGGGCATGATCGAGCCTTTCGAATCCGAGCAGGTTCGTAATATCGATGGTGACAAAGTAATCTCATTCGGCACATCCAGCTATGGATATGATGTGCGCTGCGCCAGCGAGTTCAAGATCTTCACCAATGTGCATACCACCAGCGTGGTAGATCCGAAGAATTTCGATGAATCCAGCTTTGTCTCGATCGACGAACCCAGCTGCATTATCCCGCCAAACTCATTCGCCCTGGCACGTACCGTCGAATATTTTCGGATTCCGAGTGATGTGCTCACGGTGTGCCTGGGAAAATCAACCTATGCCCGGTGCGGCATTATCGTCAATGTAACGCCACTGGAGCCGGAGTGGGAGGGCCATGTGACACTGGAGTTCTCCAACACCACCCCGCTGCCAGCAAAAATCTACGCTAACGAGGGTGTCGCCCAGATGCTGTTCTACCAATCCGATGAGCAATGCGACGTGACGTATAAGCAGCGTGGTGGCAAATATATGGGCCAGATCGGCGTCACCCCGCCAAAAGCTTGACTCCCTGAAGTTCGCTCAAGGCGCTGGATCATTGGCGCTCGATGCACCAAAGCGCCAATTTCCCGGCGCTTTTAATGCTAACGGCGCGCCGTAGAAAATCCCCTAAAATCATTAACAGCCAGGTAATACGGGACCTGTAGATAAACCAGCGGTATTTAGCCCTGGTGTGGAACGGATATTGCACCTAAGCATTACAGTGCTGCGTCCGGAGTGAGGAGAACATGGAAATCCTCGATCTGTAGCTTAGCACCACGACTAAAGAATAAGTCGTCAGAATAATTAGTAAGTTTAGTAGTGCACACGAAAAAAGGAATTCAAGTGGCAAAAATAATGAGGGAGCAAGCTAAAGCATGGCAGTTAAGAGAAATTACGCAGTAGACATGCAATCGGCACAGACCAATCTCCGCGGCCGTCAGGAAGCGGGTGAAGTGATTCTGACTACTCACCAACAGGATTTTATAGTTGGTATGAGTACAGTCAGCGGGTGTGTTGACCGCGTATTTTCTAATCCTCTTTATTCCCCATTCCAATCATTCAGCAATAAGATTTTCGGTGCAGCGCAATGCAATAGCTCACCGACTCTGGCTGATGCAGGCTCGGAAGGGAAATAGTTGGATTACTGCCTACAGGGGTGAGAGCTAACAAAAACTTTAACGACTTACGCAACAAGCCCAGTCAACATTGATGGCAAGATCCGGGCTAAGGCCCGCAGGGTTGCTGTGGTTGTGAAGAGTTTAGCAACGAAACAAATCGGGAAGACGATAATGACTTCGGCAACGAGTGCTTCGGCATACACTAAGACTCAAACAAACGGTCCTGTAAAGCCAAATGGACCTACCAAGGATGATATTCTGGACGATGTAGTGGAGCGCTATGCGCCGCTGGTGAAACGGATCGCTCACCATTTGCTGCTGCGCATGCCAGCCAGCGTGCAGATTGATGATCTTATCCAGTCGGGCATGATCGGTTTACTGGAAGCGGCCAAGAAATATGACGTGTCTAAGGGTGCCAGTTTCGAAACCTACGCCGGAATTCGTATCAGGGGCTCCATGTTGGATGAAGTCCGTAAGGGTGACTGGGCGCCTCGCTCGGTACACCGTAAATCCCGAAAGGTAGCCGAGGCCATCAAGGCCATTGAGGCGCGCACCGGCAAGGATGCCGGGGATCAGGAAATCGCCAGGGAACTGGAGATCGATTTGAATGCCTACTACGCGATTCTGCAGGACGCTTCCGGCAGTCGACTGTTCAGTTACGATGACATCATGGAAGGTGATGATTCTGCAATCGAGCTGGCCGCCGGTGAATTACCGGGTCCCTGTGACGGATTGCAACGAGACACATTCAAGGCGCATCTTTCCCATGCGATCGATGGTTTGCCCGATCGTGAGAAATTGGTCCTGGCACTGTACTACGACGAAGAGCTCAACTTGAAAGAGATCGGAGAAGTCATCGGAGTCAGCGAATCACGAGTCAGTCAGATTCACAGTCAGGCTGCCATGCGTCTCAAGGCTCGCCTATCGGACTGGAATTAACCCTGGTCGAGGTGCTAACCACGCAAGAGTCTTCAGCATGAAAATCTTGCACCGCTGGTTTAACCCACTCAATACCTGTCACCGTCTGCTTAGAGGCGCACCGTGCAGTACGCCGGATTAGGCTTTGCTGTAGCAGCGCTTAAAAGCGTAATTCAAACCCGGTAGTTGACAATAGAGGCTATAATCGCGCCTGCTATCGCTGGAATGCCCAGCAAACAGGAAAGCTTGATCTATGACACCTGCCACTGTAGACACACCTGGACAGGATATTGGTACAGACGCCAGTCAATCCTTGACCAGTGCGGTGATGCTCGATGGCACTGATTTGTTCTGTGAACGTGATGACCGCATCCTGTTTGAACAGCTTAACTTTACCGTATCCGAAGGGCAGGTTTTGCAGATCAAGGGTAGTAATGGCAGTGGCAAGACTACTCTGTTGCATATTCTTTGCGGGCTGAATGATTCCTATCAGGGTTCGATCCGCTGGTATGGGCAGGCGATCGAAACCCAGGCAGAAGAATTTTACGGGGCGCTCCTTTATATAGGGCATCGGGTCGGCGTCAATAAGGTGCTTACCCCACTGGAAAATCTGCGCTGGACCTGTTCTCTGCAGCAGCAGGTCTCGGATACAGAATTGTACCGGGCACTCGCCGAGGTCGGGCTGCGGGGCTTCGAAGAATCCCAGTGCTTTACTCTATCAGCGGGACAGCAGCAACGCGCCTCATTGGCCCGCTTATTGATTAGCGATGCCAGACTCTGGGTTTTGGACGAGCCCTTTACTACGCTGGATGCGGGAGGTCTCAGCCTGCTGGAGGGGCTACTGCGCAGCCATGCCGACGCCGGTGGTGCAGTCATAGTCACTACACATCACGATCTGCGGGTGGCCGATCTACAGCAAATGACACTTGGTTAGCCATGACACTATGAACAAACAGAGAACCAGTACCGGTCAGGCATTTTGGGCGACGCTGCAGCGTGATCTTCTGATTGCCTATAAAAGGAAGAATGACATGGCTAATCCCTTCATGTTTTTCCTGATAGTCGCCTCTTTGTTTCCAATAGGAATCAGCCCGGATCCTGAACGACTCGCGGAGATCGCGGCGGGTGTGTTGTGGATTTCGGCGTTACTGGCGTCTCTGCTGGCCATGGATAATCTGTACCGGGCCGACTATGAAGACGGCTCACTGGAACAATTGCTCTTGAGTCCACACCCCTTGTACTTCCTGGTGCTGGCAAAGAATATTGCCCATTGGTTGGTGAGCGGGCTGCCCGTCGTGCTGGTGTCGCCTCTGATTGCCTATATGCTGAACCTGCCATCCGAGTCCTATATGATCCTGTTCGTCACACTGCTGCTGGGAACTCCGGTATTCAGCCTGCTCGGTTCCATAGGCGTGGCCTTAACGGTGGGATTGGGTAGCCGGGGATTGATACTGGCGGTGATAACCTTGCCCATGAGTGTACCCGTACTGATTGCAGGGACATTAGCCATTGAACAGACTTCAAACGGCGCCTCTCTCTCTGGGTTTCTGGCTATCCTGGGGGCTATGTTGTTAGCTTCGATTTCCGTCGCGCCATTGGCTTCAGGGGCGGCTTTGCGAATTAGCGTTAACTAGTTACTAACTTCTTAAGAGGCGGCTTTGAATTTTGTGATTACCGCCAAATTACAATGAGTTACAATACGTAACGTGGCCGGTTCTTGTCGGCATGATATATTATTTAGTCCCTGTGCACTGTAGCGATTAGCGGCAATACTATGTGGTTGTGGTTTTCAAAATTGGGTTCGCCTAAGTGGTTTTATGAGCTTTCCGGCAAGTGGTTGCCCTGGCTTATTGCCACTATGATTCTCTTCCTGGTGATTGGGGCAACCTGGGCGCTGCTCTATGTTCCTCAGGATTATCAGCAGGGACTGACTAATCGCATAATGTATGTACACGTGCCTGTAGCGAGCCTGTCGCTTTCATTCTTTCCATTGATGGCGGTGGCTGGAACCATAACCCTGGTGTGGAAAATGAAACTCGCCGACATGGTTGTAAAGGTCGCTGCACCACTCGGTGCCTGGTTTACAGCACTGGCGTTGGCATCGGGATCAATATGGGGCGTGGATACCTGGGGAACCTGGTGGATATGGGATGGACGTCTGACTTCCTTGTTGCTGCAGCTCTTCCTGCTGCTGGGGATTATCTCATTGCGCTCTGCACTGGAAGACTCGGATGCCGCCGCCAGAGCCTGTGCCTTGCTCTCGATAGTGGGCTGTATCAATGTGGTCGTTATAAAATATTCGGTTGACTGGTGGAATACATTGCACCAGCCCGGTACAACATTTGGCATGTCATCAGATCAGCCCAACGGGCCAGAGTTCTGGATTCCACTGTTAATAATGGGGATTGCCGTGGCATTGTTTTTCACCGTCAGTCTGATACTGGCGACCCGGAATGAAATACTGGAGCGGGAGCGACGCTCCCAATGGGTTCAGGAGCTTGTTCAGGAATAGCGTACTCCTTAACAGCTAAGAGACAGACATGATAGAAGCGATTCAATTTTCAAGTTTCAGCGAGTTCATAGA
Organism: Gammaproteobacteria bacterium; assembly: GCA_003451715.1. Lineage (GTDB taxonomy): Bacteria > Pseudomonadota > Gammaproteobacteria > Pseudomonadales > Pseudohongiellaceae > UBA9145. Next base: position 15,296 of record DMJN01000203.1, read on the forward strand.
AATGGGCGGTTATGCCTTCAATGTATGGTCGGTATATGGGCTGTTCACAGTCTTTCTGATTGCAAACTTGTTAATTCCGATGCGAAGAAACAAGCAGATCATCCGCGAACTCAAGAGACGTAATCTACTGAATACAGAATTCAATAACGGTTCCACCTCAAACGGTTCGATAGTAGACAACTCAGATGTGGATGGAGAAGACCAGTGAAACCTCATCGACGAAAACGATTGGGAATTATTTTGTTTATTGCGGCAGGATTGAGTGTGTCAGTCGGATTGATCCTCTATGCCATGAGCCAGAATATTGATTTGTTCTATACGCCAACGCAAGTCGCCGAAGGTGAGGCCGAAGTAGGACAACGCATTCGAATCGGCGGCATGGTGAAAGAAGGATCCTATGAATCGGCCGAAGATAGCCTGCAAGTAAGATTTGAAACAACCGACTATGTAAATTCGGTACCCATATATTTCGAAGGCATACTGCCTGACTTATTTCGAGAGGGGCAGGGTATCGTTGCAGAAGGTACCGTTGATGCGGAAGGGATTTTTCAAGCCTCTAGAGTACTCGCCAAGCATGATGAGAATTATATGTCCCAGGAAGTCAAGGCTGCCTTGGATGCCGCCGGAGCCACACCAGAAAATCATCAGCTAAGCCCACAACCGGAAAGTTAATATGCTACCTGAGCTCGGCCAGTTTTCGCTGATTCTGGCATTTTGTTTAAGTATTATACTTGGCACCTTGCCATTAATTGGAGCACACCAAAACAATGTGCTCTGGATGAGCCTGGCACGACCACTCAGTGCCGGGGTATTCGTGTTTCTCGGCATTAGCATTGCCATCCTGACCTACGCTTTCGCGAGCGATGATTTTTCCGTGCAGTACATCGCGCTAAACTCTAATTCCGCGCTGCCTCTACAATATAAGTTATCTGCAGTCTGGGGAGGGCATGAGGGCTCTTTTCTGTTGTGGACTTTTATGCTGACCGGCTGGATGTTAATGGTGGCGATATTCAGCAAGAGTATGCCAATTGATTTCGTGGCGAGGGTATTGGGGGTGTTGGGAATTCTCTGCAGCAGCTATATCCTCTTCATGCTGGCCACCTCCAATCCATTCGATCGAATCGTGCCACTGCCACCGCTGGATGGAACCGACCTGAATCCGATGTTGCAGGATTTCGCTTTTATCATACACCCGCCAACCCTGTACATGGGCTACGTGGGCTTCTCGGTGGTGTTTGCCTTTGCAATCGCAGCGCTGTTAAGCGGCAAGCTTGATGCAGCGTGGGCACGCTGGTGCCGGCCCTGGGCAAACGTAGCCTGGGTCATACTCACCGTCGGCATTGCCGTGGGCAGTTGGTGGGCCTATTACGAATTGGGCTGGGGAGGCTGGTGGGGCTGGGATCCGGTGGAGAATCCGCCCTTAATTACCTGGCTGTTCGGTACCGCATTAATTCACACGCTAGCGGTCACCGAAAAGCGCGGTGTCTTCAAGAGCTGGACTGTGTTGCTGGCCATACTGGCCTTTGCTGGCAGTCTGATGGGAACCTTTATTACCCGGTCCGGTTTACTGACTTCCGTGCACGCCTTTGCCAGCGATCCCTCCAGGGGATTCTTCATCCTGGCCATACTGGGAATTACTGTGGGGGGTGCTCTCTTGCTGTATGCCGTTCGAGCGCCATTGATGAAGAGTGAATTTAGCTTCGACCTGGTGTCACGGGAGATTTTCCTGTTGATCAACAACGTGATCCTGGTAGTGGC
>DMJN01000227.1 GCA_003451715.1 Gammaproteobacteria bacterium
CGCTATCAACATCGGGTTGCGGCACTGATCAGCAGGTTTATCCATGATCCACAGGAGGTGGAGGATGTTTGCCAGGAGGCGTTCATCAAGGCCTACCGGGCGCTTCCGCTGTTTCGGGGTGACAGCGCTTTTTATACCTGGCTGTATCGCATTGCGGTAAATACGGCAAAGAACCACCTGGTCTCACGAAACCGGCGCCCGCCGGCGAGTGACCTGGAGGTGGATGAGGCGGAAATCAGCGAAATCGGGTCTGTTCTCAGGGAAATTGAGAATCCAGAGGGATGCCTGGCAACCGATAAGCTGAAACAGGCCATAACGGCTGCAATCGAGGAATTGCCAGAAGATTTGCGAACTGCCTTCACGCTGCGGGAATTCTCTGGCCTGAGTTACGAAGATATCACCGAAGTCATGGATTGCCCGGTGGGAACGGTGAGGTCCAGGATATTTCGTGCCAGGGAAGCGATTGATAAGAAGATCCGGGACTTGATTTAAAGAAGCGAGGATCCCAATTGATGCCATCGGGAACTGATAAGCAATTCAGCTGTCTGAGGTAGTTGCAAGTAGTAACAAATATTTGCAATGAGCCGCCTGCAAGCATAAAAAGAGCGCGCCAATGAGTAACAAAAGCAGTAAAGTAGTGGCGGTACGATACGGGGTACGAGTATGAGCCAGTTGGATAAGGAGTCATTATCTGCGTTGTTGGATAATGAAGCAGACGACCTGGAATTGCGTCGCCTGTTGCGGTCTATGGCAGACAAGCCTGAACTTTGCGATACCTGGTCGCGTTATAACCTGGCGCAGTCCGTGTTACATGATGGAGGGATGCCCGTCAGTCCTGAACTAAGCGCCCGTATTAATCAGCAGCTGCAGAGTGAACCTGCCCTGTCGGCAGTTACCAAGACAAGCTCCGTTTGGCAGCAAACCCTGAGCAAATTCGCTATAGCGGCTTCGGTTGCCGCCGTCTTTGTAGTTGCCTTCCAGGCGACCCTGAACAATTCCTCGATGCCTGATCTAGTGCAACAGGAGACAGGTGCCGCTGAGCAGCAAGCGCTCGAGCCCGACACAACTCTCATCGCCGAGTCGGTCGGTTTCGAGGTAGTTCCGCAAGCTCAACAGCGGCTGCTTAAATACATCGAGAGTATGTCCTTCGATGAAGATGAGCCTGTCCGCATCGAACACATCCAGGATTCCCCGCTGTATCAGCTGGTCAACGAGCTGCAAGCCAAGCCCTGATTCGGCTCACTTCCCCGTTCAATTCCCGCTTTACGCCTGCAGACCCGCTGCTATCCGATGTTAGAATAGTGCCACATTATGCTAAAGTAGCCACTTACCCAGCGATGGTTCCCCGTCAGGCTGCTGGGTAGCCAATGTAACGACAGTCAGATTAGTTTTACAGTTAATAGTCACCAGGAGTTACCTGCAAATACAGCTATGAATATTACCCATAACAGGCTTGTAACACGCCTCCCGGCCTCCCTCATAACGGTGGTGCTCAGCATAGGATTGGCGTCCAATGCAGGCGCTGCCGAGCTGCCTGACTTCGCGGATCTGGTGGAGAAAAATAAGGCGACTATTGTGCACATTTCCACCGTGCGACAGGTTGAGTCGCGCAGGCCAATTCTGGGTCCGGAACTGGAAGAGCAGTTACGTCGTTTAAATCCCGATGAGGATCTGGATCTCAACATCGAAAGTTTGCCGGAGTTGCGTCAGCGTGGCGCGGTGGGCTCTGGCTTCGTGATCTCCGATGACGGTTATGTCATTACCAATAACCACGTGGTGGTTGGCGCCGATGAGATCAAGGTGACCCTGAACGACCGACGTGTGTTCGATGCTAAGGTTATCGGCCTGGATGAACCTTCTGATCTGGCGCTGCTTAAGGTAGCTGCGGATGATCTGCCCTTCATTACATTTGGTGATTCGGACGCCTTACGCGTCGGCGAGTGGGTGTTGGCTATCGGCTCACCTTTCGGTTTGGAGTTCTCAGCCGCCGCCGGCATTATCAGCGCCATGGGTCGATCTGACCAGTTCCAATCTGTACGGGGGCGCTCAACCTACAATTACATGTCCTTTATTCAGACCGATGTTGCCATTAACCAGGGTAACTCCGGTGGACCCTTATTTAATCTTGATGGTGAAGTCATCGGAATCAACTCGCAGATAGTCAGTAGCACCGGCGGCTCCAACGGGATCTCCTTTTCCATACCCAGCAATGTAGCCATGAACGTGGTAGCCCAACTGCAGGAAACCGGCGCCGTTGAACGCGGGCTACTGGGCGTGCGCATGCAAGAAGTCGATTACGCATTGGCGGAAATCTTCGGTATGGACCTTCCCCGCGGCGCCTTCGTCGATGAAGTGCAAGCGGGTAGTCCGGCTGAGGCAGCCGGTATCCGCAATGAAGACATCATCGTGGATTTTAATGGGCACGAAATTGAATATTTTACCGACCTGCCATTCTATGTCGGCCAGTACCGACCGCGCACGGAAGCCGAAGTTACCCTGTTTCGCGATGGGGGATACCTGACCAGCATTGTAGTGTTAGGTAGCTCGCCAACCAATAGCGTGATACCGGTGCAGCCGGAAATTGTCAGAGAGCGACGCAATCCGCTGGGGTTTCGCGTGACCGAGCTCAGCCAGGAGGCTCGCCGGGTCATGGGTGTTACCGGTGTGCGCATCGCTGAGATAAATGACGGGCCTGGCAAGGAGGCAGGATTGCTGGTAGACGATGTCATCACGGCCCTGAACCGGCAGCCGATTACCTCGCCGGAACAGTTCGCCGATATAGCGGACAGTCTGCCGGAATCGGGATTCGTTTCGATTCGCATCTTTCGTGAAGGCCAGGGCGGAACCACGAGGGCTCTGGAGCTTACACCCTGAACATACTGGTGAACTCTGCACTCCAAAATTAACCCTGGTCGAGGTACTAGGCATCGGCAGTGCTCTAAGTTCAGCTGTGGTCACCGTTTATTGTCCTGACACTGTAACGTGAATCCTGTAGACTTACCCTCTTGTTTTAGCCTGCCGACCTCCCTCTTGTATTCATCGCGTTCGTGACTAAGGAGCCATTGAGTTGAACACAGGCTCCTTAAGCCACATTCGAAA